>DAOWNJ010000132.1 GCA_030642645.1 Dehalococcoidia bacterium
CTGTAGTTGGCAGGAATGGAGTAGAGTTCAAGAGTCCTCCTAGCTTCTAGTTTTGCTGTATTTATAGAGAAACTGAGCTACCCGATTCACCTCCTCTCTGGTTGGCTCCTTGACCATTCTGCTTATACCCCTTGCTGTCCTAATGTCCCTGGTTAGAAGCCATGCAGCTTTTCCTATATGCTCCGCAATATCAACTGGCATGCCCTCATTTTTGGAGAGATACTCTCGGCACACATGGATGAACTCAGACTCCCCATATGGCTTGAAGAACAGCTGGCAGTCAAACCGTGACATGAGCTCAGGCGGGAGATTCCGGTCGCTGTTTCCAGCGCCGATCACTATGGTATCAAGCTTGATCTTCCGTTGCCTTCTATACTTGGTTTCAGCGACATCACCCGACTCCATGAGCGACAGCAGGGTAGTCAGGGCATCCCCAGGCATCTTGTCGATCTCATCCAATAGTAGAACCCTTGGCTGCTTCGTGAAGAGAACCTCGGTGAGCCCTGGCCCTGTTACCCTGGAACCTGTGGCGAGATACCCGACCTTGCCTAATTGCCACAGAAAAAGGCTCTTGGCTATAGCCGGCGGCCCTTTTGCAATAGAGAAACGCTATGAAAAGGGGGTTATCGACAAGTGGGTTACCGCTTGCGGAGTTGTGTGATGCCGAGGGTGATGAGGGCTCCCGCGGTTGCGCCAATGGCGAGCTCGAAAAGCACTACCAAAAGAACCTCGAGGGCTCCTATCCGGCTAGTCAACATCACAGTTTGGAGCCATATACAAAGTCCGACACCCACGACAAGAGAGATGATGCCGAAGATCAGTCTTAACATGATCTGTCCTCCTGCATGTGATGATACTACGGGGATGGGGGGGGGCAGCAATGGTAATTATTTCCTAGTAAATTAGGGGAGCGCTGGGGGCAGACTATAGTACTATTTTCGTCTTTTAATGGACACAAATATGGCCAAGGATTTTCGTCCCCGGCCCTATGTCCTAGTGATCCTAGAAGTCGAACAGCTCTGGCTGCGCTGCCTTCATTTCGGCTGCCACTCCATTTGGTCCCGGAGTAACATGGCAAGCTCTTCGATAAGCTCCTCCCTGTTGAGGATTGGTGCCTCTAAAGGTTCAGGCTCGACCAGGGGCTCGAGTTCCTCCTCTGCCAGAACCTCGGTGGGGAACGAGTCATCAGGCACCCCCTCGACCTCAGGCTCAGGGAGGAGGATCCTTGCGGGCTCCCTCTGTCCATATGCTTGGAGCTCGGCCAGCTTGATGTCGCTCCGTATTCCCAGCACCCGTACCACTTTCTTCTTTTCCCCAGGGGGGCTTACCTCACGGGGCTCGAGGGTCAGGGTGAGGGGGATGAAAGAGATGCGACCGCAGAGGTTGACATCGGGGAGCAGAAATTGAAGGTTCATCACCCTCCGGCATCGCCTGGAGAGGTATTCTGAACACTCCTGGGGGTCGCACTGGAGCCCCTCTTTCCATACCCAGTCTTCAGTTGTGTGGCTGGCCATGGTACCGGTAGCGGTGTTGATCTTTCTCCTGCAAGCCTCATCATCGCCGATGCAGATAAGCCCTTGCGTCAACGAATAGGCCCGCAGCCATTGCTGAGCGAACTGGTTGGGATCTTCCGTCGGGAACATTATCTTGAGCTCGGTGGGCTTCTCACCGAAGATGTTCTGGACTGGCTGCGGGCAATGAAAATAGTCGAGTGCTTTCGGATAGGGATTCCCTGTCCTCGGCGATGTCTCCTTGATGCCAAGCCTTATTTTACCCAGGCGCGGCAGCCTGAGAATGTTCGATCATCCTTTGATTGGCATTGGTCACCTCCTCCTAGTACTCCCAGTCGCCGAGTTCCTCGATGGGCACCCGGTAGATCGGACCCCCATCGCTGTCCCTCTCTATAGCAAACTTGGGTGGCCTTTTCTCCATCATGCACCAGTCGCACACGACTGCTGCTGCCCTTGGGAGCCTCTCCTTACCATCAAGCCACAAGTCGAAGGCAGAGATATACGGCGAGAAGGCTTTCTTGTTCAGAACTACGATGTTAATATGGGTACCCCCTGCCTGATAGTGTGATCTGAACCCGAGCAGCAGAGCACATTCCACATCTGCTCCTCCTTTTGTTTTAGGGGAGGTAAAGAAATAACCCCAATGGTCTTATGGCAGCGTTCACACTCTATTACCACTCGTGTTTTATAAACATGCCTGATAACATAAACAAACCTACGGCACCACGGGCAGAACCTCACCTCCGCTCCTCCGGCTCAAGATAAGGCAGGCCAAGAGCCCGGAATATGCTTTCTTCGCTGTCCCCTGCTATCCGCTGGCCGGCGTTATCAAATAAGCCTTCACCTGACGCCCTGAGCTTCCATCCTCTCCTCTTGGCTGCTGAAGTCAAGCGAATATTTGACTCCTTGCTCCCGGTCCTAATTAAGAGAAGGGTTCCCCATGTCTTCCCATCGGCATAGTAGAGGTCTACTTGCGCCCCCTTGTATATGAACCTCGCCAGCTTCGGGCCATTCAGTATCACCTTATCAGCAGCAAACTGCCAAATCCTCTGTTTAAGCGTCCAGGGGTCGCGAGGGATTAAAAGAATGTCAATATCGTTCACGAAAGGTCGCTTACGGCGGACGCTTCCCACAACTTCGGTACAGCTACAGGCTGGCTGAAGCAGCCCCACAACCTCCTCAGCGATCGTCTTAGCCTCTTCGAGCTCCATGATTTACCCCCCCCCTTTTTTTGCTCTCCCGTATCGCCCTGGCCAGCCTGACCTTCTCCCAGAGCACATAGACCTCACCCTCCGGCCTCCGGACCTCCTCGAGGCGGCCCCTGCCATCGCGGGGGGGCCTTCTATTC
>DAOWNJ010000082.1 GCA_030642645.1 Dehalococcoidia bacterium
GACAGTATCTCGTGGAAGGCGTCCAAGTTATAAGAGGGCGGTTAGCTCAGTTTGTTAGGGTGCTGCCTTGACATGGCAGAGGTAAGTGGTTCAAGTCCAGTACCTTCCACCATTTGGCAGTAGATAGTATTGACACGGATGAATAGTCAAATGAGTTAACGTTTCAGGTCTCTATAAGGAGTGACCATTGTGAAACTGCAAATGGCCCGTTTTCTTAGTGACCGAGAACAGATGCTACACTACTTGGCTCAGGAGAGTGTAGTCCCTGTGAAGGCGCCTCCTTGGGCAGACTATCCATTTGAGTTGCGGAGGTATGAAAAAGCAGAAAGGGGCCAGATTGGACAACATTTAATTGGCAAGGAGACAACCCCGCTTGTCATAGAGTGTCTAGGCATTCGAGATGAAAAGTCTTGCAAAGAGGTGAGAGAGCACATTAAACGCCTTCGGAAAAGCATTGGGTATAGATGAATCCATACTCTTGTGAGTAAGTAGTCATGGCAGTTCTTAATGAAGACAGTCTTAGACAAATGGGTTTTGACTCAGAATGGCATGAGGAATTGTCGACCATTTTATTGCTGGAAAAAGGGGCGCTTGAGAGAAATGAGCTAAGGAAAGGAATTCGAGGCATACAGGAAAAAAAGGCTTCTTGTTCACACTCCGACAGCGCTTACAATTACTGGATACGCAGCTTGAAAAGGCGTGGAATACTGGATGAACGTAACAGAGTGTTGAAGTTGACCGGCTTAGGGGAATGGATTGCACGTTCTAAGCTGGGCACAATTTCTCAGAGAAATTCGTTTACCAGTCTTATGTGCCCAAAGTGCAGCAATAGTATTCTCCTTGCGTTTGCATTGTGCAAGCCTTTATTAGATACAATGACGGTAAATTCAAAAGGAGAACCCCGCGTGGATGTTAGGTGCCCTAGATGCGGGGAATTATCCCAATACTGTAACATAAGCGGTATTGCTGAAACGGGTGAGTTTGTTCGTTTTTACAATCAGGCCGTGGCAGAATTGAGGAAGTTCGTGAAGTTGGAAGCGTTACCAATATGAAGCCTACCGTTGGGTGCCCCAAAGTCGAGGACTCTTAGACGAAGTAAATGGCTTTCGTAGTGTCGATACTAAGTCTCGTCTCTGAAATAAGAGTTCGGGAACTGTCCATAATGGCCCACCATCCTGAAGGCGTTTACTGAATGTGAAGGCAGTTTGAAGAAAGGAGCCTCTCGACCAACTAGCGGCCGAGGGGTTATAATTTGAGAGAGGTAATACGCTTGAGATGAACGATCAGGGCGAAAAAGGTGAAAAACTCGAAAAGATGCGCCACTCCGCCTCACATGTTATGGCCGAGGCAGTTGGGTCCCTTTTCCCCGGTGCCAAATTCGGCATCGGCCCAGTGATTGAGGACGGCTTTTACTATGACTTCGACCTCCCTCGCCCCCTCACCCCCGATGACCTCCCTATAATTGAAAAGGGGATGAGGGAGATCATCGCATCAGATTCTCCCTTTACTTGGGAGGAGGTTGATAAGGATAAAGCAAGGCGAATATTCTGTGAGCAACCCTATAAGCTTGAACTCATTGATGAACTCCCCGACCAGCTCCTCACCATCTACCGTCAGGGCTCCTTTACAGACCTCTGTCGTGGCCCCCATGTAGAATCCACCGGGGAGATAAAGGCCTTCAAGCTCATGAGCACCGCCGGGGCATACTGGAGGGGGGATGAGCACCGTCCTATGCTCCAGAGGATATACGGTGTAGCCTTTGAGACGGAGGATGAGCTTGGGGGGCACCTGGAGAGGCTCGCTGAGGCGGCAAGGAGAGACCATAGAAGGCTTGGAAAGGAACTTGACCTATACAGCATCCATGAGGAGGCAGGACCGGGGCTTGTCTTCTGGCATCCAAAGGGGGCCGTTGTTCGCCATATCATTGAGGAATTCTGGGTAAAGGAGCACATAAAGCGGGGATATGAGATCGTCTATACCCCACACATCGCCAAGCTCGACCTCTGGAAGAGGAGCGGCCACTGGGAGCTCTACCATGATTACCTCTATTCCCCTATGGATGTGGAGGGGCAGGAGTATATCATAAAGCCGATGAACTGCCCAGGGCATATATTGATGTATAAGACAAGGATAAGAAGCTACCGGGAGCTACCCATCAGGTGGGCAGAGCTTGGGACTGTATATAGATACGAGCGCTCCGGGGTCCTTCACGGCCTGGCGAGGGTCAGGGGCTTTACTCAGGATGATGCCCATATCTTCTGCCGCCCTGACCAGCTTGAGGATGAGGTGATCGGTGTTTTAGAGTTGGCCCAATTTATGATGCACACATTTGGCTTTTCTGACTATGAGGTTCTCCTCTCAACCCGCCCTGAAAGGTATGCCGGAACCATAGAGGTATGGGATGAGGCCACAAGGACCCTTGAGAGGTCCCTCGCTCGCCTCAAGCTACCATATATGGTAGACCCTGGTGAGGGTGTATTCTATGGACCAAAGATAGATATAAAGGTCAGGGATGCCCTGGGAAGGGGCTGGCAGGGGCCAACTACCCAGGTGGATTTCAACCTCCCCGAACGCTTTGATGTCAATTATATAGCCGAGGATGGGAGGGAGAGAAGGGTGGTGATGATACATCGCACTGTCCTCGGGAGCATGGAGCGCTTCTTTGCCTGCCTTATTGAACACTACGGAGGGGCATTCCCGGTTTGGCTGGCGCCGGTTCAGGGGGTGATGATCCCTATAGCTGACCGCCACCTGGAATATGCCCAGAGGATCAAAGGGGAACTCCTTGCCGAGGGCATGCGCGCCCAGGTGGATGCCCGCCCCGAGAGGATGAACCTGAAGATTCGAGAGGCCGAGCTACAGAAAATCCCGTATATGCTGATTGTAGGAGATAACGAGGTAAGTGATTCCACGGTCTCCGTTCGCCTCAGGAGCGGTGATGACCTCGGGGCCTTGTCGCTTCAGGGGTTTAAGGCTATGGCTAAAGGTGCAATAGAGGCGAAAAGGTGAATTGACTTATGGCGAGCAATATGCTATATTTTGTGCCCACACGATTGTCGGGGGGTGAAAGAGGACATAATTAAGCGTTTTCGCATTAACGAGAGTATCACGGCAAGGGATATCCGGCTGATAGGGGAGTCGGGGGAGCAGCTTGGTATAGTGCCTTCACGTCAAGCCCTTGAGACAGCCCGAAAGCTGAATCTTGACCTTGTAGAGGTTGCTCCAACTGCTGTTCCACCGGTGTGTCGTCTCCTTGATTATGGCAAATTCAAATACGAGCAGTCGAAAAAGGAGCAAGAGGGCAGGAAGAGGCAGAAAACCACCACCATTAGAGAGGTGCGCATTAGACCCAAGATAAGCGAGCATGACCTTGATTTCAAGATAAGGGCGGCGAGGAGGTTCCTTGAGGATGGAGATAAGGTGAAGGTAATGGTGCGTTTCAGGGGGCGCGAGATGACCCACCCCGAGATCGCTACGGAGCTTGTGAGGAAGATGCTCCAGTCGCTTAAGGATGTGGCTAGTGCGGAGAAGCTGCCGGTAATCGAGGGGAGGGCTATGAATGTCATCTTCGCCCCTCAAAAGCGGAAGGAATCAAAAACTACAAAGGAAGATTGATGCCTAAACTCAAGACTCATAAAGGAGCAAAGCGCCGCTTCCATGTTACCGGCAGCGGCAAGATTATGCGACTCAAGGGCGGTAAGAGCCACATGAGGAGAAGGAAAGCGAAAAGGGCAAAAAGGCTCTATGACAAGAAGCTTCCTCTTCATCCATCGGACAGGAGGCGGGTGAAGAAGCTCTTGCCCTACGGCACAAAATAAGGAGGCTTCCTTGACCAGGGTAAAAAGAGGTGTAACGGCACATCGCCGCCATAAGAAGGTATTGGAGCTCGTGAAGGGCCATCGAGGGACGAAGAGCACCCTCTACAAGCCCTCTCATGAATCTATGATGAAGTCCCTGAGCTACGCCTACAGGGACCGGAGAGACCGAAAGGGGCAATTCCGAAGGCTCTGGATCACCCGCATAAACGCTGCCGCAAGGCAGGAGGGCATCTCCTATAGCGTCTTCATAAATGGCCTGAAAGAGGCCGGGGTTGAGGTTGACCGAAAGATGCTTGCCGATATGGCGGTGAGGGACCTTGATACCTTCTCCCAGCTTGTGGCGATAGCAAAGCAAAAGACATAAGACGAAGGAAGTGCCCCGATAAAATCGGGGCACTTCCCCCTTGCAGCGAAGAGAAGGTCATCACTTAATAGCCTGGCAATGTTCGAAGCTATTTACCTACATAAAGGGCTGGATTCATTCTCCGGGGTCATTTCCCCGATTTCTCTATTGGCGTTATCGCTATTTCCTGTAATGTTATGGTCACCACTTCCCCTTGGCTGAGGTCAACAGCAGCGATCCAAGTTGTCCCTTCCAGTTCTATTGCTACTACTGGTGCCATTGTTGCTGAGAGCTCATCCACGTCTCCGTTTGTCACAATCATGTCAAAGCTATACACCGTGGCGCATTCTATATTGGCCCCCTCATCCAGGAGCTCCCGAACTCCTGGGTCGGCGATGGCTATGTTGACAGCCTCTACTTTCTCCGCCTCGGTTAAAGTAGGCATGGGGATTACCTCGGTCACCTTTCTCTCCACCAGGTCCACCCTGACGGCGACAAGTTCACCTGCCTCACCTGCACATAGCACTGTTCCTTCATCATCC
>DAOWNJ010000064.1 GCA_030642645.1 Dehalococcoidia bacterium
CATGGCAGAAACACCCCCCCCACCATCCCTCACCCTCCCCTCGATCCAGCGAACAAGGTTCGCACCCCTCAGAGGGGGAAACTCCCTCACTACCGCCATCCCCGAGAGCTCCCTGAGGAGGGGGTTATTCCTCCTTATCCCGCCATCGACGAGGACGAGCACCGTTGTCGGTGGCATCTCGGCGAGCTCGGCCCTGACCCCCCTCCACGCATCATCCACACCATCTTGAAAGCGACCTAGGAGGCCCTCAACGATAACCAGGCGTCTCTCCCCCAGGAAGGGCATCGTGCTCAAGATGGCCATAAGCTCGTGGAGCTTGAGACCATGACCATCGAGGATGGTGGTATTGGTTGAAAGGGCCTCCCTATCACCAAGGCCTTGCTTGACCTCCTCTACTGCCTGGTGAATGGAGAAATCATCCTGACCGAAGAATACATAAAGCAATGAACGCCACCACCCTCGATTTTATCACAATATGTGCTATCATATATTATATGGAGATCGGCATTATCGGGCTACCTAAAAGCGGCAAGACCACCCTGTTCCATGCTTTGACCAAGAAGGGTGGTGAGACTAAAACTGCCATGAACATCGGGGTGGCCAAGGTCCCCGACCCAAGGCTCCAAAGGCTTGAGGAGATCTTCAAGCCGAAGAGGACCATCCCTGTAGAGGTAAGGTATGTTGATGCCGCACCAAAGGGATTTACCAGGGATGGAGTGGTGGCAAGCGAGCTGAGCCCGGCTGATGCCCTGATCCAGGTCATCCGAGCCTTTGAGGATGATAGAGTCCCCCACCCCGAGGGGAGCATTGACCCTGAAAGGGGCCTCAGCACCCTAAACCTGGAGCTTGCCTTCTCCGACCTTGCGATTATTGAGCATAGACTTGGGCGGATAGAGGTGGCCTTAAAGGGGGCAAGACAAGAGGAGCGAGAGCTCATCCACCGCGAAAAGGCCCTCCTGGAGAGGATAAAGGACGAGCTTGAGCACGATACCCCGTTAAGGGAGCAAACCTTGAGCGAAGAGGAGATGAGGATAATCGAGAGCTATCAGTTTCTCACCGCAAAGCCTCAGCTCATAGTGCTCAATATCGGCGAGGACAGGCTTGGGGACGCTGATTCCCTTGAGGAGGAGTGGCGCGCAAGATACAGCCGTCCCAGACTCGAGGTCGCTGTCCTCTCGGCTGAGATTGAGGAGGAGCTGGCCGAGCTCTCCGAGGAGGACGCTGGGGAGTTCCGCTCCGCAATGGGGCTGGGAGGGACTGGGAGTGAGCGCATCATCAGGCTCTCCTATAGTCTTCTTGGGCTCATCTCATTCTTCACCGTCGTCTCCCAGGAGGTGAAGGCGTGGACCATCCACAAGGGGACAACAGCGCCAAGGGCTGCAGGTAAGGTCCACTCCGATATGGAGCGGGGGTTCATTCGCGCCGAGGTCATTCAATTTGATGACCTCGTCAAGTGTGGCAGCATAGCTGAGGGGAGAAAAAGAGGACTGCTTCGTTCGGAGGGCAAGAACTACACCGTTCAGGATGGAGATATAATCACCTTCCTTTTCAATATCTAGGGCTACATTAGGAAACTCAATAGAATGCCAGCAACACAGGCAGAGCCAATCACCCCGGCGACATTTGGCCCCATTGCGTGAAAAAGAAGGTAGTTATTCGGGTTTTCCCTCTGCCCCTCCTTCTGAGAGACCCTTGCTGCCATGGGGATTGCGGAGACCCCTGCCGAGCCAATAAGGGGGTTGATCTGCCCCCGGGTGAGCTTACAGAGCAATTTCCCCATCAATAGCCCACCTATAGTCCCTACAGCGAAAGCGAAGAGCCCCAATGCGAGGATCTCAATGGTCTTAGCATTTATTGTAGCCGCAGCAGACATAGTAGCCCCGACACAGACCCCTAAAAAGATGGTCGAGACATCTATTATCTCGGTGCTGGCGCTTCTGGCCAATCTATCGGTGACGCCACTCTCACGAAGGAGGTTCCCCAGAAGCAACATCCCCAGTAGGGGTGCCGCCTTTGGCAGGAACCAGCAGATCGCTACAACCAGCACTATGGGGAATAGGGTGCGCTCAAGCCTTGATACCGGGCGGAGCTCCTCCATCACGATTGCCCTCTCCTTCTTCGTGGTAAGGAGGCGCATAATCGGGGGTTGAATAATGGGAACCAGGGCCATGTAGGAGTAGGCGGCAACGGCTATAGGGCCTATCAGGTCAGGGGCGAGTTTGGCAGCAGCATAGATGGCGATTGGGCCGTCAGCAGTCCCTATCATCCCCACCCCCCCAGCCTCATTTATATCAAAGCCGATGGCGAGACAGACAAACAGGGTGGCGAAGATACCTAGCTGGGCAGCGGCTCCCATGAGAAAGGTCTTCGGATTAGCTATCAATGGACCAAAGTCTGTCAAAGCTCCGACGCCGAGGAAGATGAGGCAGGGGAGTATCTCATACTGCACCCCATAGTAGAGGTAGTAAAGGAGCCCTCCCTCCTCCATCAAACCTGAAAGGGGGAGGTTCGCCAGTATTATCCCGAAGCCTATTGGTATGAGCAGAAGGGGCTCATATTTTTTTGCAATCCCAAGATAGATAAGGAGGCAACCGATAACAAGCATTATCAGATTGCCCCAGGTAAGGTTGGCAAAGCCTGTTGTGTTTAGAAACTCGAGTAGCGCCTCTAGCACTGCCCCCTCACTCGATAAGGACCAGAGGATCCTTCGTTCTCACGGATGCATTCTCACTCACATAGACCTCCTTGACCACCCCTTCCCTTGGAGCCACTATATCGATCTCGACCTTCATTGACTCAAGGACGAGGAGGACATCACCTGCCTTCACCATATCACCAACCCTCACCCTTAAAGAGACCACCGTGCCCGGCATCGGGGAGGAGACCGGCCCAGAGACAGCGGTTGGTGGCTTTTTTGCTGAGACTGGTGAGACCTCAGCCGGGTCAGGTGTAGTCGGAGGGGCAGTCCCTGACTCGGTCCCTTCAGCTACCTCCTCAACCTCCACCTCGTAGGTCTCTCCCTCGATGGTAACCCTGAATCTCCTTTTTTTCCTCTCCATCCAATAACCTCGTGGAATCGATTGTCGACTTGAGCCCTCCAGCGAGATACGGCCCCCTTCTCCCCTTTAACCACCCTTATCGAGGCAGGCCTCTCTTCAAGGCAGCTCATAACCGCAGCAGTGGCGATGGCCACCTTCTTCAGATCCTTCTCCTCTTCGACATCCTGCTGGCCAGTGATCCTGGCTATCCACCCGAGGATGCGGGTAAGCAGTATAAAGAAGATGGAGATTATAATAAGCGCCCCAAGTGCCACCAGAGTAAGTTGGAGTGCTACAGCCCAATCAGTCGGCATCTCTAACCCTTAACCACCCCTATAGGTCTGGCCTTTATCACCTTTCTCGATATCCCTGCCCTATGGGTGACCTCAACTACATCTGAAACATCCTTATATGCCTCAGATGCCTCCTCAGCAAGCGAAGACATACTTGCCGCCTTTACCAGTATCCCCCTTTTGGCAAGCCCCCGAGCAACATCCACCCCCTTAAGGCCTCGTTTTGCCGCGGAGCGGCTCTTGACCCTGCCGGCACCGTGGCATGTGGAGCCGAAGGTCTCCCTCATGGCACCCTCGGTCCCCACCAGGACATAGGAAAAGCGCCCCATATCCCCCGGTATGAGAACAGGCTGCCCAATACCGCGATACCTGAGCGGTATATCGGGGTGGCCGGCGGGGAATGCCCTGGTAGCCCCCTTTCGATGGACACACAGGGTGAGCCTCTTCCCGTCAATAACATACTCCTCTATCTTGGCGATATTGTGGGCCACATCATAGACCATCCCCAGAGCTGTTTTGCCAAAAACCTTCCCAAATGACTCCCTCGCCCAGTGAGTGATGCACTGGCGATTGGCCCAGGCATAGTTTGCAGCACAGGCCATTGCGGCAAGGTAGCTCTCCCCCTCAGGGGACCTCACCGGGGCACAGGCAAGCTGACGGTCGGGGAGGGAGATAGCATATTTCTCAACCGCCCCCCCCATCGCCCTAACATAGTCCTCGCAGACCTGATGGCCAAAGCCCCTTGAACCGGTATGGATGAGAAGGAGAACCTGACCCACCCTCTCGATCCCCATAGCCCTTGCCGCATCGGGCTCATATATCTCATCAACCACCTCAACCTCAAGGAAGTGGTTCCCTGAGCCAAGAGTCCCCAGTTGAGGGACGCCACGCTTCTTCGCCCTCTCACTCACCTGAGCTGGATCGGCCCCCTTCATCTGACCGTTCTCCTCGGTGACCTCAATGTCCTGAGCCTCACCATACCCCTTCTCAACCGCCCACCTCGCCCCCCCGACCAGAACATCGTCTATCTCCCCTGATCGTAGCCTTATCTTCCCCTCAGATCCAAGCCCTGAGGGAACACTGGCAAAGAGCTCATCTACGAGCTCCCCTATTCTGGGCCTGACCTCCTCTTCACTGAGTCTGGTATAAAGGAGGCGAACCCCGCAGTTTATATCGAAGCCCACCCCACCAGGGGAGATGACCCCATCCTCAACCCTGGTCGCTGCCACCCCACCAATGGGGAAGCCATATCCCCAGTGTATATCGGGCATAGCCATAGAGCTCCTCACAATGCCGGGGAGGAAGGCTACATTGGCAACCTGCTCCGGGGCCTGGTCTCCTCTTATCACCTCAAGTATTCTCTCATCAGCATAGATAATCCCGGGGACTCTCATCCCCTCTTTATAGCTTTTGGGTATCTCCCAGCGGTAGTCATCAAGCTTCCTCAATGGTCCTTCCCAGCGGTTTGGCATACCCATCCTCCCTAAACATCCAGTAAGACCTGAACCCTCACGCCATCGTTCTTTTGAACCTCGACCATATGGTAGGTGGCTGCCTTCACCCCCGTCTTCAGATGATGGCGTTTTAGGTCAACCCTCTCCCCGAAACACCTTGCCCTGAGATTGTTTTCTCCGATCTCATCTATCTTGAAGGTCTTGAAGATTATATTCTCAGTATCGAAGATATAGATGAGCTCGTTCAGCCACTCCACCAGAAGGCCCTCCACATCACGAGCGTCGACCTCAACATCACGCGAGACATCCTCACCAACCCCATCAAGCTCGGCTATTATGCTGAAGAGGGCATATGCAGCACTGGCAAATGCACCCTCCAGGTCATCCCCATATGCAGCAATGCCAATATCGGCGGTGTGGTCGATGAGCTCATAACGCCTCACCATAGCTCCTATATAATAGCATTCATTACACCAGCATGTAAGACCCAATCAACCCACCTGCCTTGACAACTGAACCTGGGTCTGATAACTTCTAGGCTTGGAGACGATGTTGGTTAGATTCCCGTTCATCCCCAGAGAAAGGAAGTTCTTCGATCTATTCGAAGAGGGTATCAGGAACATTGTAATCGCCGCCCAGGCCCTATTGGACCTCATGGAGAGATGGGAGAATGTGGAGGAGAAGGCAAGGAGGATCGTCGACCTGGAGCACACCGGCGATGACATCACCCACAGGATCATATCCCAGCTACACGGCACATTTGTTACCCCGCTCGACCGAGAGGATATCGCCGCCCTGACCAACTCCCTAGATGACATCATCGACCACATAAGAGATGCCTCCGATGCAATGGTCATCTATAAGATCTCTCACCCCACCCAGAGGTCAAAGGAGCTTACAGGTGTACTGGTCCAGACGACATTGGAGGTAGAGAGGGCGATCCCATGCCTTCGTCGCCCGTCGTCGCTGAAGAATATCCGGGAGCACTGCATAGAGATACACCGTCTCGAGAACGAGGGCGACGAGGTGATGCGCCTGGCGATGGGCGAGCTATTTGAGGATAGCGAGGATGTCATCGAGATCATCAAATGGCGCGAGATATACGAGCATATAGAGAGCGCTATCGACAAGTGTGAGGATGTGGCCAATGTGCTCGAGGGGGTAATGATCAAGAGTGCCTGATGGCTCTCTGG
>DAOWNJ010000072.1 GCA_030642645.1 Dehalococcoidia bacterium
AGTCCATCGCCTACCTCCTTCCCGCCATCATCTTCGCCATCCAGAATAACACCTGTGTGGTCATCTCGACCAATACATAAACCTTCAAGAGCAGCTCGTGGGGGAAGGACATCCCAGACTTGCTCGAGACTATTGAGCCTGAGTCTGAAGTTGGTTCACTCCGCATCGCCCAGCTTAAGGGTCGCTCAAACTACCTCTGCCTCAGGCGTTGGGAGAGGATGCACCAGGGGGGGCTTTCCCCTGATGAGACGAGGCTCCTGGTTAGAACCATGGTCTGGCTCACATCAACCCAGACCGGAGACCGCTCTGAGCTCAACCTGTCCAGCGGGGAGGTCGCTTGCTGGAGTGCGGTCTCGGCTCAGGCTGAGAGCTGCCCTGGTGCTGAGTGCCCCTATTACATGAATGGCCTCTGCTTCCTCTATAGAGCGAGGTGGAGGGCGGAGTGCTCCCATATCATCATTACAAACCATGCCCTCCTCCTCTCCGACATGGTAAGCGAAAGCACCATCCTTCCTGACTCGAGCTATCTAATCATTGATGAGGCCCACCACCTGGAGGAGGAGGCCACTCAAGAGCTTGGCTTTTGGGTTGGTGAAGGCGATCTCGAAGGCTACCTCGATAGCCTCTCTGCCCTCCTTCCCCAGGTCCAGACCCTCATCCGAAGCGGCCAGGTGGAGCCTCCACGAAGAAGGGAGATAACGAGGCTGATTGAAGGTCTCAGGGGGCGAATACAGGACGGGAGGGAGCGCCTCGCTCAGTTGTTCAACCGACTGGGCTATTTTGTGGAGCTTGAGAGCCTGGAGAGTGGGGAGTATTATGAGCGCCATCTGCGCCTCACCAGGGATGCCCGCATCCAGCCTGGGTGGATAGAGGCGAAGCTCTCCTGGGATAACCTCAGCCTGCCGCTGGTGGACATAGAGCTTGGCCTCGGGAGGCTCTGCTCAGCCCTTGAAGGGGTCACTGAAGGGATACTCGATCACGGACTGATGATGGAGCTGTCCTCCCTGGCCTACCGTGGTTGGGAGCTCCGCTCCCGGATGAGATCGGTTATCTCTCATCCGGAGATGGGTGTCGTCTACTGGGTATCAGTGGGGAGGAGGGGTGTCACCCTCCACGCTGCCCCCCTTGAGGTGGGGGAGAGGCTCTGGGAATTGCTCTTCTCTAGGAAGGATGGGGTGGTTCTCACCAGCGCCACACTGAGCACCGAGGGCAGCTTCGATTATATAGAGGGGAGGCTGGGGCTGAGGGACTTCAGGGGGCTTCAGATAGGTGTCTCCTTTGATTACATAACATCAACGATGATCTATATACCCAATGACATCCCTGAGCCCTACCACCCCCAATATCATCGGGCTGTGGAGGGGGTCCTGGTTGAGCTCTGCCGCGCTGCCGGTGGGAGAACCATGGTCCTGTTCACCTCCCATGCTGCCTTGAAGAGAGTCCATGCTGCCATCCAGCCCCCCCTTGAGAGGGAGGGGATACTTGTCCTGGGGCAGGGGGTGGATGGGTCAGCCAAGCAAGTCTTAAACACCTTCAGGACTGCAGAGAGGTGCGTCCTCCTCGGAGCCTCAAGCTTCTGGGAAGGGGTTGATGTAATGGGAGAAACCCTGAGCCTTCTTGCTATCGCAAAGCTCCCATTTGCTGTTCCCACCGACCCTGTTTTTGCTGCCCGCTCTGAGCTTTTTGAGGACGCTTTCAATCAATACACGATCCCTCAAGCGATCCTCCGCTTCAAGCAGGGGTTCGGGCGACTTATCCGCAGCAAGAGAGACCGGGGGGTGATGGTGATACTGGACCACCGCATCAAGTCAAAATACTATGGCCAGGCATTCCTTCAGTCGCTTCCCCCATGTATGGTGAAGGTGGGGCCATCTCGCAATATGCCTATGGAGGTGATGAGCTGGCTTGGCCCTTGAGCCAGCCTCTGACCAGGGCCTCCTCATCCCCCTTTGTCTCTACCCTTCCATCAAGCCTTGCATCAAGAAGGGCCCTCAGCATCTCACCGATTCGTGGACCCTCTACTACCCCCATCTTTTTCAGGGCCTCCCCGTTGAGGATGGGTCTCATATAGCGGAGTTTGTTGACATAAATGATTAGGTTTGAGGAGGCGATTGGGGAGGGCGAGGCCAGGGATGTAGCCAGAATCGCCTGGGGAGAATAGCCCTCGAGAAGCCGATAGATGGAGCTCGGTGATAGGCTCGTGTCCGCGAGGGTGGGTATTTCCTCCTTGAGGCGGATGGTATCCCTCATCGTCTTTGCCATCTTCCCAGACACCTTGAGACGCTGAATTAAACCTTCATTCTCTTCTTCACTCAGTTGATAGATAAGAAGGGAGAGATAAAGGGTCGCATCCGGTTTGGTCAGTTGGCGTGCCTGCTCAAACCTCTCAGCCAGCCAGCCGTCCCCCCTGAGGGAGGGGTTAAGCATCCTTAAGACACCGAGTTCCTCCGAGCGAAGAAATGCCTTCTCTGGCCGCACCTCCATTAATATCAACTCTATCTCATGTCTCAGTCTATCGCCGCTAAGGGTGTCCATCATAGTCACATCACGGCGAAGGAGCTTCTCAGTGGAGGGCTCAAGGTGAAATCCGAGCCTCTGCTCATAGCGTATGGCTCGGAGGATGCGGGTGGCGTCGTCAATGAAGCTATTGGGATACAGGATGCGTATAAGACCCTTCTCCAGGTCATCACTTCCCCCATAGGGGTCCAGGAGCTCCCCTAAATTTTCAGGGTCGAGGCGGACCGCCATGGCATTGATGGTGAAGTCCCTTCGGAAGAGGTCATCTCTGATGGAGCCAGGCACGACCTTTGGCAGGGCTCCAGGTCTCTTGTAGGTCTCCAGGCGTGCTGTAGCCAGGTCGATGGCGAATCCAGCTTTTCGGAACTTCGCTGTGCCGAAGCGAGGGTGAATGATGAGATCACCACCATATATCTTGGTGAGCAGGTGTGCCAGCTCCAGGGCGTCCCCCTCCACCACAAGGTCTATGTCCAGATTACGCCTCCCCAGGAGGAGGTCTCTGATGGATCCGCCGACAAGGTATAGCCTCTGCCCATATGCCTTGGCCAAATCGGCGGCTGCCCTCACCAGGGCGAGGAGCTCATCAGGGAGGCTTTTCTCCAGCTGTGAGGCAATATTAACAGAATAGGACAAATCCCTCTCCAATTCCTCCTTGCCATTATAGCATGCCTTGACAAAACGGTGTCGGAAAACTATGTTAACTGGGTGTGGACTGAATCTGAATGAGGAGTTGGATGTCGGATGATCTCAATACCCTACAGGAAAGCCTCGGTGTGACCTTCAATGACCAGTCTCATTTAGAGCAGGCCCTGGTTCATCGCTCCTATCTGAATGAGAACCCGGATTACTCCCTCCCCTCCAATGAAAGGCTGGAGTTTCTGGGCGATGCCGTTCTAGGTTTTGTCGTTGCCGAAAAGCTCTACTTTGAATTCCCTCACCTGTCCGAGGGGGAGATGACCAAGCTCCGAGCCGCCCTGGTGTGCCGGGAGACGCTGGCGCGCATGGCATTCTCCCTGGGACTGGGGAATTACCTCAAGCTGGGAAAGGGGGAGGAGGTGAGCGGGGGGAGAAAGCGGTTGAGGAACCTGGCCTGCACCATGGAGGCGCTTGTTGGGGCTATCCTTATAGACCAGGGGGTGAGCGCTTCTGAGCGGTTTGTCCTGAGGCTCGTCGATTCTGAGATGGGGAGGGCGGTGGAGGAGGCGATCACCACAGATTACAAGTCTCGTCTCCAGGAGGTTATTCAGTCGAGGGAGCAGAAGACACCTGTCTATCGAACGGTTAGGGTGGAAGGGCCAGAGCATAGGAGGGAATTCACCGTAGAGGTAATGGTCGGAAACTCGGTGATCGGGCGAGGGCAGGGCAGGAGCAAGCGCATGGCGGAGAAGGATGCGGCAAAAGCAGCTTTGGAGAATCCTTCCGCTTAATTGTCCCTGAGGAAAGCATTGTGCTATAATTCTGTGAGAGGGTAGATATGGCTGATGAGCTAAGGGTATTCACCGGAAACACTCATCCCGCTTTAGCCCAGGCGGTATGCGATTACCTGGGGATTCCTCTAGGCAAGGCGGAGGTCTTCGAGTTCAGCAATGAGAACATCTTCGTTCGCATCCTGGAGAATGTACGTCAGAGGGATGTCTTCATCATCCAGCCCATCTCCTCCCCTGTAAACAGGAGCCTGGTTGAGCTCCTCATCATGATTGATGCCATGAAGAGGGCCTCGGCGGGGAGGATAACCGCAGTGATCCCATACTATGGATATGGCAGGACCGATAAAAAGGATCAACCAAGGGTTCCGATAACCGCCAGGCTTGTGGCTGACCTCATCGCCGTCGCCGGGGCGAATCGGGTTCTGACTGTTGACCTTCATGCCCCTCAGATTCAGGGGTTCTTCAACATCCCCGTCGATGAGCTTACCGCCCTTTATATCTTCGGTCGCTATTTTGAGGAGAGGTGGCTCGATGGCCTGGTTGTGGTTGCCACTGACATTGGAGCTGTAAAGAGGGCACGAGACCTCGGCCAGAGGCTCAATACCCCCCTCGCCATCATCGAGAAGAGGAGGGAGAGTAATTTCGATGATGCTGAGGCCTTAAATGTCATCGGGGAGGTAGGGGGGATGAGGGCCCTTTTGGTGGATGACGAGATCGATACCGCAAGTTCCCTGGTGAGCGCTGCCTGCGCCCTGGAGAAGAATGGCGTCAGGGAGATATACGCCTGTTCAACGCATCCTATCCTCTCAGGACCTGCTGTGGAGAGGATAGCCTCATGCCCGGTTAAGGAGGTTGTGATCACCGATACCATCCCCATTCCCCTCTCTAAGATGAGTGATAAGCTCATAGTCCTCTCTGTAGCCTCACTCCTCGGCGAGGCCATCCACCGCATCCACGCCGGACTATCCGTTGGCGCGATGTTCGAGTAAGGCTAAAAATCTGAGCAAAGATGTTTAGTTAAAAGCTACTAGAGGGAGGCGTCGATGGAACAACTTCCAGTTACAATGTCATCTAAGTTTGCTGCGGCGGATATCATGGCGCAATTAACAGAAGAAGGCGGAGTCAGGATATGGTATAAATTCCAGGAAAGCGGACAGGAAAAGTATGAAATTGTGTGTACTCCCGATGAGTGAGATCGGCTTGTAGCCTGGGTTGAGTGGCAGCGAAAGGAAGCAGCACTCAAAAAGGCGAAAGAAATCTGATTCGGGCATCGCCTATTTTCCCCCACCCACCCGCCCTAAGATGTATTCGGGGGCTGTGCCCCCGC
>DAOWNJ010000016.1 GCA_030642645.1 Dehalococcoidia bacterium
GCAAGGATGGCTATTTTGAGGAAGCTGGCGGATTTATCTGGTGGCCGAGGGTAGCACAACAAATAGAGAGACCTGACCTCACAACCGATGAGAGGTTTGCCACCCCTATGGGTCAGTTCAACCCCGAAAATAAGGAGGCCTTTAATGCTATCTGGTGGCCCTGGATAATGGAGCGCAGCAAGGCCGATATAATCAAGGCCGGCCAGGACGCCCATGTCCTCTGCGGGCCGCTTAATACTATAGATGACCTTATCGATGACCCCCACTGGGCGGAGAGGAATTTCTGGGTTGAGATCGAGCACCCTGTCGTTGGGAAGCTCACCTATCCAGGGGCACCGATAAAGGCATCCGAGATGCCATGGGTGATAAGGAGGCCGGCGCCACTCTTGGGCCAGCATAACGAGGAGATATATGAGAAGCTGGGATACACCAGAGAGGACCTGGTTAAGCTCAGGGAAAGCGGGGTAATCTAAGAAGGGGGTCTGATATGGCTAAACTACCATTGGAAGGGATAAGGGTAGTCGGCATTACCCCCATCTGGGCCGGTCCTTTCTGCGTTATGCTCCTTGCCGACTGGGGGGCTCAGGTGATCAAGGTTGAGGACCGCTTCCACTGGATGGCAGCTACCAGAGGGGCAATGCCACATCCATTTGCCGAGTTGGAGAAACAGCGGGCAGCCGGGATACTCTCTTACCTCAACAAGAGTCCCGGGGAGAGGCCATGGAACCAGAATGTGCTCTTCAATGTCCATGCCAGGAACCAGCTAAGCATGACAGTAGACCTGAGGAAGCCGGAGGGGAAGGATGTCTACCGGAGGCTCATCCAGGTAAGCGATGTAGTTATCGAGAGCAACGCCGCCGGGACCATGGACCGGGTTGGCGTCGGCTATGAGCAATTGAAGGAGTGGAAGCCGGACATAATCATGGTCTCCCTGCCAGGATTCGGCTCCTATGGCCCTTATCGAGACTATAGGGGCCTTGGGGCTCACATGGAGGGCTTTGTCGGCCACACCTATATAAGGGGCTATCATGACATGGACCCTGCGGCGACCACCACTGTTTTTCACTATGATGCCACCGCCGGGGCAAGCTGTGCCTTTGCCGCTGTGATGGCCCTTCACCACCGAAACAGGACGGGTAAGGGGCAGTGGCTCGATATGGCGGGGGCGGAGACCACCATGCCACAATTGGGTGATCTGATCACGGAGTATACCATGAACGGCAGGCTCCCCGAGCGCCTGGGGAACCGCCACCGCTCCGCGGCACCATGTGGCTGCTACCTGGCAAAGGGGGCCGAGCCCGGGGCAGAGACCCCCGGAGGGGATGATAAGTGGGTCAATATCACCGTCAACAATGATGAGGAGTGGGAGGGCTTCTGTCGCGCCATTGGAAATCCCCCCTGGACCAGGGATAAGAGGTTTGCCGATTGCATAAGCCGCTACCAGAACCAGGACGAGCTGGACAAGCTCATCGGGGAGTGGACCCGACAGCACGATAAATATGAGATATTCCACCTCATGCAAAGGGAAGGTGTCCCTTGCGCGCCGGTACTTGATTCCAGGGATTCCCTCGAAGACCCCCACCTGAAGGAGAGGGGTTTCTATGAGCAGGTTACCCAGGCAGATTGTGGGACCCACTTCTATCCAGGGATCGCCTTCAAGATGTCAAAGATGCCAAATAGCATCCGAATGCCGGCCTGCCTCATGGGGGAGCACAATGAGTATGTCTACAAGGAGATAATCAAGGTCTCCGATGAGGAATACGCTGATCTGGTGGAAAAGGGGCATATCGGGATGGACTACGCCCCTGGCGTCAGCCTTTGAATAGCGCATGAGATGATAAGTGTGCTATAATGCTCGTGTAAAGAGCCTAAATTGGCTAAAGCCTGAGAGTATCTGATCAGGAGAGAGGGGATCGACCCGACAGATAGTAGATCGCAACTGGAAATATGTCAGGGAAGGCTGATAGATATCATCGGCTCCTGAAGGGGTGGACTTTGCCCTGAGGGAGCCGATTTCTATTATAAAGGGGGTGATGATTCGGGGTATCCCAAGCACATCCACTGAACAAATGAACAAAAAAATAAGGAGGGACAGGTTTGGCCTATAAGATCACCGATGAGTGCATAAGCTGCGGTGCCTGCGAGGCGGAGTGTGACATAAACAATGCCATCAGCGAGGGAGAGGTCATCTATGTTATTGACCCCGACAAGTGCACCGAGTGTGCCGGGAACTACCCCTCGCCGCGGTGTGTCGATGTATGTCCTATTGATGGCTGTTGCATTCCCGATCCGGAGCATGAGGAGACAAAGGAGCAGCTCTTTGAGAAGTGGCGAAGGCTTCACCCTGGGGAGGAGCCAACGCCGGGCACCTATTAGTATCTATTTCTTCCTCCCCAGAGCGAGGGTCTGAAAGCCGAGGAGGGAGTCGAGGGCCGGGTTATCAAAATGGTAGAGTCTGGTCCTGGTGAGGGGGGCTAAAATGCGGTCGCCAATTCCCCTGAAGCGGGGGAGAATTGGGTCAATTACAAATGCCTTAAAGCTGTAGAATTGACAGCCAAAGGCATAGCCATCTCGCTTCAGGTCGCTGAGCCCCGCCTTTGTAAGAACCCCCACAAGCTCAGAAGGGGAGAGGCTCCTCTCAGGGTAGAACATAAATTTCTCCCCAAGGAGCATCTTGGTGAGTGAGTGGAGTATGGCCAATCTATTGGGCACCGATACTATCACCACTCCCCCCTCCCGGCACACCCTGACATGCTCCCTGACCATCTCCTCAGACTCCTCTTCTGGGAAGTGCTCGATTACCCCTTCGGAGTAGACCACATCGAACGAGTTGTCCCTGAAGGGAAGCGAGAACCCCGAGCCGAGCACCGCCTCAACCCGAGCCCCATGGTATTTACTGAAGAAGGAGAGGGCATCAAATGCCCCCTTATCTACATCAACACCAAAGCTCTCGCACCCAAGCTCTCCGGCGAGTCTGGTAATCATCCTCCCGCTTCCGAAGCCGACCTCAAGCACTCGAGAGCCTTGTGGGATATATTTGGCAAAGGCCCTGTAGGCATAGGGGTGATGCCAGATGTCAGCAAGAAGCCACTCCGGTACCCACGGCCAGTAAGGGGTCTTCTCCATCATCAGCTACCATTGAATACAAATGTCTGCAACCATGCCCAAGCTCCCCCAAGTAGAGGACCACCCTTGGCAGGGGAAAATCGACTCCGGTATGTATTCCTCGCCTACTTGAACGGTTACTATTTTATCAGCAGAGCACGGACAATACTCGACAGTTCCCGTATCATCTATGTATATCAATCCCATATCTTCCGTGTTGAAGGCATTCAGCGCATGCAGTTCGCTTTCAGAATCGACCTGTAAGCTAATTGAGACATAGACTGCTCTTATCCCTGCCTCTTCAGCATTATTATGAAGCATCTCGGCAAAATCTGCACATACAAATGATGAAGTATAAGCCTGCTCGTCGGTTTCATCACCCGCCAGAAATGATCTCAACTCATCCCAGGTAGGGTCTTCAGCATCAGGATTGTTAATGAGCTCTATTCGGTGCCCATCCCCTCCTATCACATATCCTCCCTGGTAGAATACATCCTCTACCTCTGACTCCCCATCAGGCCCAATCCAGACAGGGGTTCCTGAAGCATGCCTACTTTGCGAGTATAACAGAGTGCCCTCAGCATCCCTCACTGACCAGATAGTATAGTAATATGCGGCCCCGTTTATGAGACCGCTGTGGACATAACTAGTCCCCGTGCCCCAATATAGCTCGGTGCCATCCTCCGATGAAGCAGGATAGTTTGAAGTGCTGAATCTTATTAGCACCTCATCACCATCCTCATTCAGTGTCCATGACAGTGTAATTTGTCTGTCTTCAGACACAATATCAAAATTGGATGGGGCAGGAATCTTTGAGAACCAGCCCAGCTCATACCCCGCCGCCCCGATTATTGCCCCCAGAATGACAATAACGAGCAGTACCGCTAGCCAGGAGGGAAGAATCCTGTGTGTGGTTGGCCTCTTCCATTTCCTGTCCTTAATGAGTGCTTCCCCAGATGGTCTCTCCCCAGCAGTTGTCTTCCCAAACCATCTGGCTTCCTTGCCGAAACCCTTTCCCTGCCCATAGCTTGGTGAGGGAAAGCTTTTCTCACATCTTGCGCATCTCCAGGACTTGAAATATTCATTATAATAGATACTAGAGCTTCCACAAAAGGGACATAATCCTCGGCCTCTTGGCTCCTTTGTGCCAGCCCGGTATTCATCCTCTCTTTTGGGCATCCTTGGTCGTCCCTACCCTAGCAGGTTATATGGATGATGGCGGCCAGTTTCTTATCATCTCGAGAGAGCTCGTTCCATTTCTCCACAGCTTCAGGAGAAGGGATGACCAAGAGGTCAAGGCCTATCTCCCTGGCATGGCTCCTCACCTCGTCAGATACCTTTGCCTTCGGATTACTATTCATCCCTACTCCGATTATCGCCCTCTCTGCCCCCGCCTTCTTTAGCTCGTCAAGCTCCTCGCCCTTGAAGTTGTGGTCTCCCCACCACCCGTGGCCGCCGGGCCTTATCTTCACCGTCCCATCGGGGAGAAATATCAGGTCCCTTCGATATTTCTTCCCGTCAACCACAGCGTCGGCGTAGCCATAGGCGCCCCACTTGCTGATGCTATCGACCCTTGGCATGACCCGCCTCCTTTTTCATCCTGGTGCCTTACTTCCTCCTATTATACTACCTTCGACCGACTTTGGTGATGAAATCGGTCAAAAGTTCAACAAAGCTCTGTGGGCTCTCCATATGCAGCATGTGGCCGTTCTCCTCGAATACCTCAAGCCTTGCCCCCTTGATCCCATCGGCGGTGCGCCTGGTGGCATCAAGAGGGATGAAGTCCTTCCCACCAGCAAAGATGAGGGTAGGCACCTTTATCTCCCCAAGGCGTGGCTCAAGCTCAGGAGACATTATCCAGGCCCAGCAGCCATCTATCGCCCCCGGGTCCATTGCAATGGCATAGTCAACGAAATCGTTCATTCGCTCCTCGCTTGGCGGCGTGACAAACATCATCGCCATAAAACCTCGTATCATCTCTGGAGATGAGAACATCGATTTCATTGCAGTTGCTATGTCGGCAAACCCCATGGACTGCATCATAGCCACCATATCATCTGCCATCTCCATCCCGAGGGCAGGGGAGGGGGCGGTGAGAACCATAGCCTCTAGCACATCTGGATGGTCAAGGGCAAGCTTCATGCCGATCGGCCCACCCATCGAGTGCCCCACATAGGTGAACCTCCCTATCCCAAGCTCCTGGCTGAAGCGGTAGATATCCTCGGCAAAGTCGGCTAGCTCATAGCTGCCAGCTTTCTCTGACTGCCCGTGGCCACGCTGATCCAGCGCATAGGCGTGATATTCCTCTGGGAGAAGCTCCAGGACCTCCTTCCACTCCCCACCGGCAGCGCTAAATCCGTGGGCGAAGACAATCGCCTCATCCCCGGCCCCCTGCTCAATGTAGTTGATCTTCACATTGTTGACTATGACCGATGGCATCTAAATCCTCCTCTTTTTGCTTTCGCTTACTGGAAGAACTCACGAATGCTGTCGAACTCCGGAGGGAGAAGGGCGAGAACCGCCGGGAGCCAATCAAGGAAAAGCTTTGCGATACCCGATTCCGGTATTATTCCTTCCCCCATGCCGAAGTTAAGGCATGCCGCCATAACGGCGGCTGAGATAAGACCACCCAGCGCCAGGCCGAGGACACCGCCAAAGACGCGATCGACCCACCCCAGGAAAGCCAATTTCAGGAATCTCCTAAGGACATAAGCCAGGATGACCGCCAAAATGAGGGCAATAGCGATGATAATGGCATAGGCCGCCCATTTGGCATGTTCAGGGTCACTAATTGGGAGCCACCCCCCAACCGTAGAGTAGTATTTGCCAGCAAGGATGACACCGACCACAATCCCAGCAATGGGGATGACCATGCTGATGATTCCCTTCCACAGCCCTAAAAATGCGGTCAGCACCAGGACGACCAGGAGGACAATATCCAGCCAGTTCATCCGCTTACCTCCTTTCTATGACGCCTTTTGTGGCGCCTTATTCATCGGCCAGTTTAGCACAAAGCAGAAACCGGGGCAATTGATGGTTGACAATAAATGGAATTGTGTTACCATTGCAAATGGTTTGCATTAGCAAAATGAGCGCAGCGAAGACCGATAACGAAGTAACCCCATTGCACGGGGAGAGGGTTACCTCCCAGCGTCTATTGATCCTCAGGATCATTCGCGAGGGAGAGGGGCACATGGATGCTGAGGAGCTCTACCGCAGGGCCACGGAGGAGGACCCCCGGATCAGCCTGTCCACTATCTACCGAAACCTTCGACTCTTCAAGAGGATTGGCCTTGTTGAGGAGAGGTACCTGGGTGAGGGACATCACCATTATGAGCTGAGACGCCCCACCCAACACCACCACCTGGTATGCCTCGGCTGCGGGAGGGTAATCGAGTTTGAGTGTCCCCAGACTGAGCAGATGAGAGAGGATGTGGCCAAGGCAAACGACTTTGAGATAACCGATACCGAGGTCTACTTCGCTGGCTACTGCTCAAGCTGCCGCAAGAAGAGGGGCTAATTTTTTATCAGGCTTATTGCAAATGAGAAGCATTAACAAAAATGGGCTACGAAGCGCTGGACATGTTGGTCATGAAGGTTTCTGGAGCGGCGGTCATCGTAGCCTGTGCTGCTTGAGAATGCGAGTATGTTCACCAAGCATGAAGGGATGAAATGGGCAACGAAGAAACGACAAAGGCCGCTTTCGAGACATGGGCCAAGGGACTTTCTGCCTATTCTATGGAGCTTGGTCATCGATTGCCCCATAGATGGTGGCTCCAGAAACTAAGCTCGCCCCAAAATGGCAAGGTGCTTGATATGGGCTGTGGGACAGGATGGGCTTCGCGGATGGTAGCAAGGGTGGCTCCCGATGGTGAGGTGGTAGGGATCGATTTCGTAGAGGGCATGATCGAAAAAGCGAAACAATTCACCCTGAAGGATAAATCGCATAAATATGGAAATTTGTCGTTTATGGTTGCCGATGTGGAAGACATTCCCTATCCGGATGATTACTTTCACTCTGTTATGTGTCTTGAGTCATTCTCATGGTTTCCCAACCCAGAAGCAGCTCTTAGGGAGATGAAAAGGGTCCTGATACCAGGGGGAGGACTTTATGTGGCAGATATAGCCGACAGCCGGTCAGCGCGCCTTATACTGAAAGCCTGGAGGCTCTTCATACCTGGCTTAGACAAGTGGAATATCTACTCGGAAAACCTATTCAAGGAGCTTGTCGAAGCTGAATTTACGGATCTTCACCAAGAGAAGGGAAGCTGGATCTTCTCGCCTTTTGGTGAGCGTGTGCTATTGACTGTCGGAACCAAGAAGGAGTGAAGATTTGGGCAGAGAAAAAGGCTTGTACCAAAAATTGACTGAGGAATTTATATGGCTTGATTCAAAATATTCCCATCCTCCTTATCATAAACGGCTTATCAAGGAGGTATTTTCCCCTGCACTTGATAAAAAAGACAGGATAATCGACATCGGTTGCGGGGCAGGTGGACTCTCCCGAAAATTAGCCCAGATAGTCACCGAGGGTGAAGTGGTTGGTTTAGATATTTCAGAGGGATATATCAAGAAGTCAAATCGGTCTAAAGAAAGGGACAAATCAGGCGAGTACAAGAATTTAGTATTTACGCATGCTAGTGCGGAGGATATACCTTACCCCGATAACTATTTCGACCACGCAGTAGTCTCTGAGTCATTCAGCTTTTGGAGTGACAGGGAGAAGGGTCTGGCAGAGGCAAAAGGGTCCTGAAAACGGGCGGAAAACTCTATGTCGTAAATTCATACAAAGAGGCTCAAGTTTGGGTGAGGATTTCAGTAAAGGTTTTTAGTTTAGTTTCGGCTTACAAGGAAAAACTCTACTCGTCCCAGGAATTCAGGGGGTTTTTCGAGAGAGCGGGATTCACTGTAGTGGATCAAAGAAAAATCATGGGCTCGTCGTTGGTAACAACAGGGGCCAAGAAATAGGTTGCCACTATGGAAAAGCCATATTACGGATATAGGATGAATACATATATAAGCGTTGCCTTAATCGGAAGTGGCATTGCAGGCATAGCACTTGCAATCATCTTCACTACATTCATGTATTCAACCTGGGGTTTGATCCTATGCTGGGCTTTAGGGGCAGTCCTGCTCACCTCCGGTGTGTTCTGGCACCTCTCTATGGGTTTTGCGAGTAAATCAAAGACCGCGGGACCCTTTCAGGACAATTTCGCAGACCATCTGAGAAGCGTTTGGGATGGCAAAGGAAAGGTGCTGGATATTGGAACGGGGCGTGGTCGGGCAGCGGTTGAAATCGCCAGGCGGTTCCCCGAAGCCTGGGTGATCGGCGTGGATACATGGGCGAAATTGTGGGCCCTTTGGGAACAGACGAAAGCAGGCGCTGAGAAGAATGCAACAATTGCAAAGGTGGCTGATCGATGCACATTCCAATATGGTAACGCACTGGACCTACCATTTAAGGATGGGGAGTTTCAACTGGTGGTAAGCACCTTCGCTTTTCATGAGATTCATGTGCCTGACCGTATGGTTATCCTCAAAGAGGTCATTCGAGTTCTGTCCCCAGGTGGCCATTTCTTGATATGCGACCTCTTTGGAGGTCCCCCTCTAAAGGGATATAAAGTGAAGAATGTCTCGGAGCTTATTAGGAGGGTGGAACAATTTGGCGCTCGGGATGTGGAACATAAGACCTTGAAAGAAGCTGGCCTCAAGCTCAGGCTAGCTCGCATCCGGGGAATGGCCTATCTCAGCGGAAGAAAGAAGGAGGTTATGCATGCCGACCAAGCCCTTGAAGGAATTAAAGCCCGGGGAGAAGGGTAAGATCATAAAGGTTGGGGGAGGGGGGAGCATTCGCCGTCGTCTCCTTGACATGGGGGTGGTCTCCGGGAGCGAGATCGAGGTGGAAAGGGTAGCCCCCCTTGGAGACCCAATCGAGGTCAGGATCAAGGGCTATCATTTGACGCTGCGTAAGGAAGAAGCGGGCAGTATCCAGGTGGAGATCGGGAGGTGAGGCAACCGATGCCACTGGCCATGGCCAGACCCGGGGATGTGGTCAGCGTAGTCAATGTCAGGGCCGGCTGGGGGCTCCAGAGGAGGCTTGCCGATATGGGGCTCATTCCTGGGGTCAAAATCAGGGTTATCAATAGCCAGATGCCAGGCCCCATCATCATAGACCTCAGGGGGTCGAGGCTGGTTCTGGGGCATGGCGTGGCACAGAAAATCACGGTCGTGGAGGGATGAAGATGGCGAAAGAAATAACTGTTGCCCTTGCAGGTAACCCCAATTCGGGAAAGACCACGGTATTCAATAACCTGACCGGGGCCCGACAGCATGTTGGGAACTGGCCTGGGGTGACCGTGGAGAAGAAGGAGGGAGGCTGTAGCCACCAGGGCTATGACATCAAGGTGGTGGACCTCCCCGGGGTCTACAGCCTCACTGCCTACTCTATAGATGAGGTTATCGCCAGAAACTTCATCATTGATGAGAAGCCTGATGTAGTGGTTGACATTGTTGACGCCTCAAATCTGGAGAGAAACCTCTATCTCACCGTCCAGCTCCTTGAAATGGGGGCCAAGCTAATAGTAGCGCTCAACATGATGGACCAGGCCGATTCAAGAAATCACCAGATCGATGTCAAGCAATTATCCAAGCTTCTGGGAGCCCCGGTAGTGCCTATGATGGCCAACCGAAATCGAGGAACCGAGGAGCTCCTAAAGGAGATAGTCAATTTGGCCGAGAATAAGGTCCAAGTGAAGGAGCTGAGGGTGGAGTATGGCCATGAGGTGGAGGAGGAGATAGAAAAGCTTGAGAAGCTTATCTCCTGGAGCGCCCTTGCCCAGAAGTATTCCCCAAGGTGGCTGGCAATAAAGCTCCTGGAGGAGGACGAGGAGATAGTCAAGAAGTTCGAGGGGGTGAAGGTTGGATAGCAAGGAAATCATCGATGCTAAAGATAAAAGCCTAGCCCACCTCAGGAGCATTTACCATGAGGATACCGAAACCTTAATCGCAGATGGAAGGTACGGGTTCATAAGCGGCCTCTTGAAGGAGACCCTGAAGAGGCCACCTATAGAGAGGGTAGCCCTCTCTGACAAGATCGATAGGGTGATAGTCAACAGGTGGCTTGGCATCCCGATATTTCTGCTTCTGATGTTTGGTGTTTTTGAATTCACCTTCGTCCTATCTGGGCCCTTTATGGACTGGATCGATGAGGGCTTTGGCTGGCTGGCCGGGCAGGCCGCAGGCATTGGCGGCTGGTTTGGTTTTCTCTTGGGTGATGGCATTATCGCCGGTATTGGCTCGGTGCTTATCTTTGTCCCCCCCATATTCCTCCTTTTCATCGCCCTGGCGGTTCTAGAGGACAGCGGCTACCTTGCCCGTGCTGCCTTTGTTATGGACCGCCTGATGCATAGAATCGGGCTTCATGGCAGGAGCATGGTCCCCATGCTCCTTGGCTTTGGCTGTAACATACCGGCTATTATGGCCACCAGGACCATAGAGAACCCAAGGGACAGGCTGGTTACCATCCTGATAAACCCCCTTATGTCCTGTGGCGCACGCCTGCCAATCTATATCATTCTCGCCGGGTTCTTCTTCCCGGCACACGCGGCGCTGGTAACATTCTTTATGTATATCATAGGGGTAATCCTGGCCATCCTTATGGCGTTCATACTGCGCAGGTGGGTCGTCCGTGGGGAGAGCGGTCACTTCGTTATGGAGCTCCCCCCCTACCGCCTTCCTACCATAACCGGGGTACTGACCCATATGTGGGAGAAGGGGAGGGTATTCTTAATCAGGGCAGGGACCATCATCTTCGCGGTTGTGGTCTTGATCTGGCTTCTTGATTACACCGGTGCCCTGGAGCCTATAGGAAGGGCCTTTGCCCCGATATTCGTTCCCTGTGGCTTTGGCTTCTGGCCACTGGCGGTAGCCCTGGTCTTTGGATTCCTGGCCAAGGAGGTGGTGGTGGGGACCTTCGGAGTGCTCTTCGGCGTTGGATCGGCGATGGTTGGGGGTGCTATGGCCTTTGAGCTCGGCATGACCCCGCTCGCCGCCTTCGCCTTCATGGTCTTCTGCCTCATCTATGTGCCATGCGTAGCCACCATCGGCGTAATAAGGCGGGAGACCAATTCATGGAGGTGGCCTGCCTTCACTGTAGCTTACACTGTGGCTTTAGGTTGGGTTATGGCCACCCTTATCTACCAGATAGGCAGCCTTTTCGTGTAGGTTGAGAAGGAGGATTATATGAAAAAGTGGATTTCAGCTTTGACCCTGGTATTGCTGTTATCCTTAATAATGCCTTTAGGAGCTATTCAGGTCGAAGCTGCACCGCCCGGCGTGGGGGAGCCCGACCCGGAGCTGCTGGAGGGTATAGAAGACATCTGGATATATGATGAGAATGGGAATCCGCTGAAGGTCTCAATAGAAGATGTTGGTGAGAATTGCGGGGAGATATGTATATGCGTGGCTTGTGCCTATAGAGCCACTCAGGTTGCCATATCAGAACTCTGGGACTTGGAGGAAGAGTACCCTCATCAGGGCGACTTCGAGATAACCTCGGCCCATCCCTCTTCAGGGCATCAATGCACCTTTGAATATATCACAGGGGTGGTGCCAGGAGAGACTTACATAGTTGAGATGCCGGAGGGAACGAGTGCGATGAACCTCACCCTTGAGAACTATACATATACCTTTACCCGAACGGATACCGAAGAAGAGGAATTCACAATTCAAGTAAGAGAGGGTATCTTCCCAGATGGTTTCTTCGAACTGAGGGCAAAGGTGAAATCGGGTGAGGCAACCGAAGAAGAGATAGCTTTATTCGCCGAGCAGTGGGAAGAAGTGAGGGATAAATTTCTGACCCTGGAGCCATGGGAGCTTTTCGACATTGAAGAGCCTGGAGAGGAGGCGGCTCCGGTCTGGTCTCTGGTTTTCGCCCTCGGCCTTACAGTCCTGGTAATCGGAACTATCGTTTATCAAGCGGTGAGGGTGAGAAGGTAATCACAACGCATCGATAAGGAAAATGATATCTAGAGAAAGTATGGGGGAGGGGTTTATCTTCTCCCCCAAGCAGTATCATGGAGATCAACCTATCATTTGCAATGCTGCTCACCTTCCTGGCTGGGCTATCCACCGGAATAGGTAGCGCCATTGCCTATTTCATACGGACGCCTAAATACTCCTACCTTGCGGTTTTGCTTGGCTTCTCCGCGGGGGTAATGATATATATATCTTTCACCGAGCTCCTGGGAACAGCTATCGAGGATGTTGGCTTTCTTCGAGCCAATATAGCATTTTTTGTCGGAATCCTTTTCATTGCCATAATAGACATACTCGTTCCCCATGAGTATAAGGAGGAGCGTGTCCGAGATTTCCACCTGGGCATCGGCAAAGCGCGAGAGAAGTCATGGCTGCCTCCCGAGCTTACAGCCCCATCGCAGTCATCGCTCATGAGGATGGGTATCTTTACCGCCCTTGGTCTCGCCATCCACAACTTCCCGGAGGGGATGGTCACCTTCAGTTGCGCCGCTACCGGGGATGTATCCTTCGGGATAATGATAGCTGTTGCCATTGCCATTCATAATATCCCTGAGGGCATTTCGGTATCGGTGCCTATATTCTATGCCAC
>DAOWNJ010000031.1 GCA_030642645.1 Dehalococcoidia bacterium
AGATGGAGGCTCTTCCAATATATCCACTATGGCCCCTTCAACATAGAATGGCTTCTTTCCAAAGCCCTACCTCCTTATTGGTATTGATCCTTAGCCTATTCCCCACTTAGGTGATAAATATACCACAACAATCTTGGGGTGGCAAGACTATAACCCACTGGCATGGAGAATGGACACAGCCACTAATTTAATATATCATAAAAAGGGGCTGTAGCTCAATAGGGAGAGCGCCGCCTTTGCACGGCGGAGGTCAGGGGTTCGAATCCCCTCAGCTCCATGTTTCTTTAGCTGGCGCGCTCCTTTTCCAGCTCCAGGATGGCCACCAGTCCGTGTCCACAGCCCATTCCCCTCTGAAGACCCATCTCCAGCTCCCTGAGGGCATAGCCGAGACCGGGCTCGATTATGCTGGCACGGACATCCCCCATCTCGGAGCGGTGGGTTGTGGCGATGAGCCGTCGCATTTCAGCCATGGCCATTCTCAAGGCCCGAGGATGATGCCGTTCTACCTCAGGCTGAGGAGAGGCCTTTCTCGCATCATAGTGGCGAAGGAGGGCAATGACATATCCCACCAGCGCATTCCAGGAGCTCCCAAACATGCGGTAGAACTCGTTTACGGCATGGAAGCCATCCTTGGGAACATAGCTCACCAAAAGGCCTTCGAGGTCGGTTCGTATGCTGGGCTCGAAAAGGGAGTTGACCCGTTGCCGGAGCGGCTGGGCATGGGGATTGTAGTCTCTGGTATCTATGTGGCGGCCTACCAGCACCGAGCGGTCGAAAAGCTTCCTCATCCTAATATTGACCCCTGACTGCCGCCTTGCGCTATTGATGATGGCGAGGACCTCTCGACGGGAGAGAAGGGCTAGATCGAGGGAGCTAAGCTCCCGGTGCTTCCTCTCCTCCTCGGGGTAGATATAGGAGATCAGGTAGTCCATCCATTGCTCCTGGTCCAGGTCATTGCTCCACAGTGTTTGCCACTCGTAGGAGTAGCGGCCGAGCCAATCGCAGACGATGAGGGAACCATTTCGACCATTTTGAGCTAGCTTGGTCAGCAGCCGGGCATTCTGCTTGAGCCTGTTATGGGAGAGGGTCCCATAGGAGGCGAGGCAGATGTCGTATGGCTCCTCACTATCCAGGTCGAGTTCGTTGAAGTTGCCCTCGACGAATACCATGTTCGGGTTGCGGCCATAGATGGCCTCGGCCTGTGCTATGAGTCCCGGGTTGAGGTCGATCCCTTTATAGAACTCCAGGAGCCCTGGCTCGATGGCAGTGTTGGCATGGTTGGATAGCCCCGCCTCCCCCCGCTTCATCCCTATAAGAAGCTCATAGCCATCGCCGCTGCCGCAGCCCAGGTCCAGGATGCGGAGCCCCTCCCTCATCTTTCTCTTCCGGTCTACCATCCTATCCAGATAGGGTTGGATGAAGAGTCGCATCACCTCATCCTCCCAGAGCCGCCTCACATTGTCGTACTTACCAAGGAGACCAGTGACCTTCTCGTACTGGCCACTCTTTACCGCTTCGTTATAGGCAGACCTCTCGTGCATAACCCACCTCACGACCTTTGCTTTAGTTCCTCCACCACCCTTACCGCCTGGAAGGCATCGGCGCCGTAGCCATCGGCCCCTATCTCAGCGGCAAATTCTGCTGATGTCGGGGCGCCGCCAATGATCACCTTGACCTTGTCCCTGAGTCCGGCCTCGGCCAGGCTTTCGATGGTCTCCTTCATCGCCATCATGGTGGTGGTCAGGAGCGCCGAAAGGCCAATGAAGTCGGGTTTCTCCTCTGTGACTATAGCCACGATCCGCTCCGGGGTGACATCGGCACCCATGTCGTTCACCTCGTAGCCAGCTCCCTTGAGGATGATGGACACGATGTTCTTGCCTATATCGTGTAGATCGCCCTTGACCGTGGCCATTATTACCTTCCCCTTGGTGGCCATGCCCGATTTGGCCAGATGAGGTGCCAGGATGTCCATGGCTTCCCCCACCGTCTCCGCTGAGGCCAGCATATCGGGGATGAAGTAGTCCTTGGCCTCAAACCTCTCCCCCACTATACTCATCGCCTCGGTCAGCCCTTCTGTCACCATACGCCTGGGGTCAGTGCCCATATCCAGCGCTTGCTGGACAAGCTCCTTCACCCCAGGCTGGCCTACCATCCCTCCATCGAAGCCCTCGTCCTCCTTATCCATCCGTCCCTGGATCACATTCTGCTTTATTTGCTCTATGATGTCATCGGTCATATTATCCCTCACGGTATGTATTCAGTCTGGGCAGTAGCCCGGGAACCTCTCTAAATATCCTCTCGCTGGTCTCAGGTGGAATGTGCTCCACCGGACGCTTGAGCAGCTCCTGCATCCTCTCATGAGCCCGGATAAAGACATCGTCGGTCACCTTGTCGCCCTCGAATGGGTAGGGCAGTGTCACCTCGCCGGAGCGCAGCTTGGGTCGAATGTAGCGCACAAAGAGCTTGTTTGGGGTGGTCATCACCTGCCGTATCTGCTCCAGGGATGCGGCGACCTCCACTTCGTCCACCTTAGGTGCCCGGAGAAGGGATTTCACCATGCCGATGTGAGCATCGTCCACTACCGCCTGGACCGGGCAGAAGGTGGCGGTCTTGTCCAGCAGGCCGAAGGCATAGTGGATGTATTGAGCGCCGCAGAGGGCGATAACTATCTGGGAGAAGAGCCTCTCCACTGTGGCCTGAATGCCGGGGACCTTGACATCGGCGACCCCCGCCGTGGAGTAGCAGGGAAGGCCGTAGAAGCGGGCCATCTGGACGCAGTCGATATTGTAATTGTTGAACTCGGGGACGCCATAGGTGTCGGCAAGGTCATCCAGCCCCGCCCTGGTGGGCACACTTCCATAGATGACACTGGCCCCTGGGCTCACTAACTGGCTCAGGGTTATGCCGCCGAGGATCTCGGCATTTATCTGGGCCACCATGCCATCCTCTTTGATGGGAGCGGTTGACCCTCCCTGGGGAGAGGACGAGATGACCAGCGGCACCCCCCTTCTTGTTATCTCGATGCATTTCTGGGTGGTGTCGTCCACCAGTTGAAGGGGGCTCTTGAAGACGCAGGTGATGAACGAGATCAGGGGGTTACGCCTGAGCTCCTCCTTGCCACCAGCGATGAGCTCCGCCATCCGGACCACTTCATCGAGCTTGTCCAGGCTGGTCAAGCCCGCCATGATGTGCTTTGTCATATTATTAAGGCATGCGAAGAACTTGTTGACATCCTTGTTTTCCTCGGTGATGTCCTCGTCCTGGATATTCACAGGGCGTATGAATCCGTCGAGGTTGTCCAGGTGCTCACCGAGGCGGGCGGCAGCACAGAGGTCGGCCAGCATCCCCCGCCGCGGATGAAATGTAGCCAGTTTGATCTCAACGCTTCCATCCGACTTGCTTACAAAGCTCTCCACCCTCATATCCAGCCAGATGTTGGTCTCCGACCCGCTGGCAAAATAGACCCGTGGCTCACTTCCATCCAGGATAAGGCTGTTCTCCTCACTCCTCGCCCCCAGCTTGACCACCTTTGGGGTCGTCTCCAGGGCACCCAGGACGAGCGCCTCCGGGATGCTCACCTGCCAGCACCCGGACGATGGGAGGGCGTTGACCTTGGCCCCGAAGCTGGAGAAAATGTCTGCCGCCTCCTTGTTGTAGCACATGATGCCGGGACGAGTCAGGATCTCCATAGAGGCGTTATGGATACGCTCCATCTGGTCCTTGCTGAGCCTCTCGTATATCCTGTGGACCAGGACGCCCTCTCTCGGCATGGCCTACTCCTTTATCCTGCCTTTCCGGTATTCCTTTAGGTATCCCTTGCAGAAAGGGTCTCTCCCCAGAACCACCTGTGCCGCCTTCACGAGTGCCATCAGTCTCTCGTCCAGAGGGTCAAGGATGACCGAGTCCACGCCCAGTTGCATGGCCATCATGAGGAGCGCCCGATTTATCACGCCCCTAAGCGGCAGGCCGTAGGAAGCATTGCTCAAGCCGAGGGTGGTCCTGGCCTGGGGATAGCGGGCCTTGATCTCGGCCAGCGTCCTCAGGGTAACCATTCCCTGGTCGGTATCCACGGAAAGGGGAAGGACCAGGGGGTCGATAAATATACTCTCCAGGGGGATGCCACAGGCTGAAGCCTGCTCCAGGATGCGATCGCATGCCCTGAGCCGCCCATCCACATCCTTGGGGATGCCACTATCGTCCATAGCCAGGGCGATTAGATAGGCCTGGTGCTCCAGTGCCAGGGGCAGGAGGGCCTTGAGCTTTCCGTCCTCAGCGTTTACCGAGTTGATAATGGCAGCATTTCCCCGATAATGTGCCAGCGCTGCCTTTATCGCCTGGGGGTCGGAGCTATCTATGGATAGAGGCACATCAGTCGCCGCCCGGACCATGTCGATGACCCACTTGATGTCCTCTGCCTCCTGCTCGGAGCCTGGCCCCCTTCCGGCGTTCACATCCAGATAGTTGGCCCCGGCTGAAACCTGCTGGCGGGCCAGCTCCTGCAGGAATTGGGCATTCCTATTGCCTATAGCCTCGGCCACCCGCTTGCTGGTGGCGTTTATCCTCTCACCGATTATGAGCATAAAACCTCAATATATGATCCCCTGTATCTCCTCCAGTATCCCTTTCCTTACCTCTTCCGGAAGGCGGTAGCCTGGGGCGAAGAGTATCTCACGAACCCTCTCCCTAGCCCTGGCGCCGGTGTCCTTTTTGCCATCTGCCTCCCAGACCTCGAAGTTCTCCCTCTCGCTCAGGGTGGGATGGTATTGCTCGGTGCGCATGTGCTTTCTGGTATGCCTCGATGAGACGAAGTGGCCCGCCGGCCCGACCTGCTTTATCACGTCGAAGGCCAGCGTTTCCTCGTCCACCCTTATCCCCTCCACTGCCCGCATCACCATGCCGATGATCTCGTTGTCCACAACATATTTCTCATAGCTTACACTGAGAGCGAAGTCCAGAAGTCCAGCGGCATCGTGGATGAAGTTGGCCCCACCCAGGGCACATAGAAGACCTGTAAGGGCCGACTCATAGCCGCACTGGGCATCGATGACCTTGGCATCGGACATGCCAGCGGTGGCGTAGTAAGGGAGGTGATAGAACTGGGCCATCTGGGCGCTGGCGGCATTGAGGAGTCCCATCTCGATGGGGCCACTCAGGTATTTCAGGTCGCGAAGGTCAGTAGTGGTGGCCACAGAGCCGTAGAGCACCGGTGTGCCCGGGTTCACCAGTTGAGTGAGGCATACCCCGGAGAGGGAATCCGCATTCTGGACCACCAAGTTGCCAGCAAGGGTCACTGGAGAGGTGGCGCCACACAGGGGCTCAGCGGGGACCACAATCGGTATCCCTTCCTCGGCAATGGCCACAATCATGTCCCCATAGTTCCGGTCAATCTTCAGCGGGCTGATGATGCATATTATCATGGAAATAATGGGCTCCTGTCGAAGCCTATCAGCAGAGCCGGCCACTATCTCCGCCATGCGGATCACCCTCCGGATGCCATCAAGGGTATAAACCCCTCCCATGATGTGTTTCGAGGTATTGTCCAGGCCGGCAAAAAAGCGGTTGACATCCACATTCTCCACCGCGACATCGCTGGGATAGGTGGGCAAGAGGAAGAAGTGGATATTTTCCAGACCATCGACGAGCTTTGCGATCTGCTTCAGGTCGTGGAGGGTGGCCCTCCGCCTTTCTCCCGATGAGGAGTCGATGACATTAAGGGCGGTGCCCCCGGTGCCAGCGTAAACCCGAGCCCCGCCCAGGGTTATGTTCTGCTCCGGCTGGCGACCATAGAGGGTAACCTCTGAAGGTGCACGGGCCAGAAGCTCCATGACCTTCTCTCGAGGCAGTCTCACTATGTGGTCATCGACCTCAGCACCGGCACCCCGGAAGAAGGCGAGCGCCTTATCTGAATTGACCTGAAAGCCCACCTCCTCAAACACCCTCATCGAGGTGTCGTGGATCTGGGCTATATCATCCTCAGACAGCAGCTTGTAGCTGCCACCTAAAAGTCCCTTCTTGGCCATATCACCTCCGGCTTGGGCAGTTCCTCTTCGTGCAGAAGCGGCAGGGCGAATGCCTTATTATCTTATTATCAGCCCTTCCTATACCTATGATGCCGGAGACCGACTTGCGAGGCACCATCAGGCATTCCTCGGTGAGGCTCACCGTCAGCGGAGCTGAGTCCATAGCTTGAAACAGGACCCGCTGCTGAGTGATGTCCCAGTCGCAATAACCAGGGCTGTATCGCAGTGTTATTACAGAGCCATCTGCCGCGGCAAGCTCGCTAAGCCTCTCCTCTAAATAACAGGCCGTCTTTTCCGCCGCCCCCGACCCAAGGGCATCAAGCACTGTGGCTTTCAGTATCTTCCCATCACCCATAAGTTGCGCCACCCTATCCTCAAGGCCCTCCCCTATGGTGGTCATGAAGACGGAAACCTTGTGGCAGTTCGTGAGAACCCAACTCAAGACAGCGCTGGTTATTGTCAGGCCATCCTCCAGGATGACCTGTGGTTCATGGACTCCCCTTATGTCCATGAGCTGGTAGAAGCAGGATGGCTGGATGAGCTGGTAGGCCTCGTCCATCTCCTCATCTATGAGCGATGAGATGGACGAATTTGGGCTGTGATCCTTCTGATAACCCAGGTGGTGGCATACCTCATCCTTATCTATCTCTATCTCGAAGTCCTTGATCGCCTCGACCATGGAACCATTACCTCCTTTCCCCATCAGCCTGATTTATACAGTCTATACACGGCTAAGAGCGAAGACCTTCTTTCATTGGGTCCCATCGCGCCACCAAGCGGGCTATAGCCGGCTTGGGGAAGCAGTCCTTGAAGATTCGATAGTAATATAACTCCTCTGCTGAATTAAGCATCAGCCCTTCCTCTGTCTGCTGATGAGCCATGAAGTCTGAGCCTGAGACCTGCTTTTCGGTCAGCGTTCCCATGATAGCGGACGACCCCGCCCCTGAGCCGAATGGTATTTTGGTTCGCCAAACGATGTTTTCGGGAAGGCGACCGGAGAAGGCCTTGCGCAATATCCACTTCTCCACCTGCTCCTGGCCATAGACCTTCCACCTTGCCGGTATCTTGAGGCAGAAGTCGGTCACCGCCCGATCGAGGAACGGGGTGCGAAACTCCAGGGAATGGGTGGCCATCATCCGATCCAACCTCTGAAGTCCGGTGTTATAGGCCACGGCAATCAGATGGTCCATTATCCTCTGTAGCTCCTCCTCGTCCCTGGCCACTTTGACCTCGTGGTAGCCGCCGAGGAATTCATCGGAACCCTCCCCGGTAAGCACGCAGCCGGTATGCCCCGTGGCCAGCCGGGCCGCGAAGTAGTTAGCTATCGCCCCCTTAACGCAGTCCTCCTCAAATGACTCAAGGTAATAGATGACCTGTGGCAGCGCCTCGATTATCTCCCTTTCGGTGTATGTGTATTCGTGGTGCTCAGTTCCCAGATAGTGTGCTACCTCACGGGCTCGCTCCCGGTCCTCCCCTTCGCCCAAGCCCACGGTGAAGGTTTTTAGGTCGTGGCGATATTCCTTGGCAAGGCAGGCGATGATGCTTGAGTCCAGCCCTCCGCTCAAGAGCACCCCCTCAGGCACACCGTCGGCCATACGCTTCTCAACTGCACGCTCCAATAGCTCGGCCAGGATCCGGGCCGCCTCCTCCGGGGTATCGAAATCCGGGGTCTCCCGAACCTCAGGGGTATATCTCTTTAGACCCATTGTGGAGGTGTATATATGCTGCGGGGGGAATTCCTGGATATCGTCGACCACAGGGCAGAGGGCCTTGGCCTCGGAGGCAAAGTAGAATTCCCCGTCCCGCTGTCCGTAGTACAGGGGCTTCAGGCCCACCGCATCCCGAGCCAGGAAGAGCTCTTCGCCGTCGGCTATGGCGCAGGCGAAGTCGCCATCCAGCGCCTCGACAAATTGAGGGCCATGTCTCTCATAAAGGGAGAGCGCCAGCTCGCTATCGGCGAACCCTCTGCCTTCCCTATCGTAGACATGACCATCCAGAACAGCGACCCTTGACCCTTGGCAGGCATATACCCTGGGCTTGGGCATCATCTCGGAGGGCAGCGAGCAGCAGCCCAACCTTACATAATGCTCAGGGCTGAGCCAAGCTTCGTGAGACCCCCTGTGCCTCAGCCTCTGGAGCATGCCTTCCAGATCGGCCTTGCCCCCCTGTATTCCTGCAATTCCTGCCATTGGTCAGACCTCCTCAAAATCAGATATCTACTGGGTCGCTATAGCACCCATACTGAGGCTGCCTGGGAGGAAGATTCATGAGGGAGGCTTTTAGCGGAGGAGACCTGAGGTTGATTTGGAGAAAACGCCGGGGCAAAACAGTGGAAACTTGGGGAGAAGATAGTTAACTTTAACTGTGGTTCGAATTATATAAACGACTTCAAACAGCCTATCTTGGTTAGAGTACCCCCTCTTCACAGTATTACAGGCCCTTCGCTGACATGATTCACTGTGATTTTAGCACAGTGGTGGATGTCTGTCAAGGCGAGCCTCCAAGCGATATTACTGCATTGAGGTTGACCAATATGGTAAAATCGATGTGTGAATTGGGTGATTGCGCATTGGGAGTTCATTCTTGGAATAACCATACCTATACTCTTGAGTTTCTTCTTCTGGCTGGGGTGGCGAATGTGTAAGTGGTTGTGGCCTAGTGGGAAGGATTGGATAGGTTATTTATCAGAATCTAAGGATGAGCTTAGAGGAGAAGAAACTAGAAGGTGGAAATTCAATAGTCCACAAAAAATAGGGCAATGTTTCACATTGGATATTAGAAAGCATAACGGCAAAGCCCGTCTGAT
>DAOWNJ010000011.1 GCA_030642645.1 Dehalococcoidia bacterium
GCCTTGCCATCCTTGACCATAACGATTGCTGGCTTGAGTGCTGAGTTGTAGTTTGAGGCCATCGCAAGGCAGTAGGCACCGGATGAGGGGATGGCGATTATGTCTCCAGACTCCAGGTGTGGCAGGTAAATATCCCTTATCAATATATCCCCGGACTCGCAGAGCTTCCCGGCAATGGTTACTCTTTCTTTCTCCTCATCGTTTGCCCTGTTTGCCACCACAGCCTCATACCTTGCCCCGTAGAGGGCAGGGCGGATGTTATCGCCTATCCCTCCATCCACGGATATATATTTTCTCACCCCCGGGATGTCCTTCGTTGCCCCTACGGTATATAGCGCCACCCCCGCCTGCCCCACAATCCCCCTCCCCGGCTCAACGATAAGGCGTGGTCGTTCAAGTCCCAGCGAATCGCACTCAGCTAGCATGGTCTCTATGATTACCTCAGCGTATTCTGCAACCGATGGGGCTGGCTCACCCCTTGTATACTGGATAGCAAATCCCCCTCCAGTGTCAAGCTCCCTAAGCTCAAATCCATGCCTCTCCTTCATCTCGGCGGCAAACCCCAGCGCAATCCTCATTGCCTCCTGGTAAGGCTGAAGCTCGTAAATGGGGGAGCCGAGGTGGAAGTGAAGCCCGATGAGATTTAGATTTGATGATGATAATGCCCTTGAGAGTGCCTCCTCAGCCTGTAGGGTAACGATGGGGAAGCCGAATTTAGAGTCGATTACACCGGTGGTGGCGTACCGGTGGGTATGGGGATCAACCCCCGGGGATAGGCGAAGAAGGACCTGTTGGGTGATGTTTTTTTCTCTGGCGAGGCCATCCAGGAGCGAGAGTTCATAGAAATTGTCCACTACGATGTGACCGACACCCCACCCAAGTGCAAGCTCAAGCTCTTCCTTAGATTTATTATTCCCGTGGAAATAGACCTTCTCCATAGGGAAATCCACCGATCTGGCGATGGAGAGCTCGCCACCGGAGACAACATCCAATCCCAGCCCTTGTTCCGTGAAGATAAGAGCAAGGGAGCGATTTATGAACGCTTTCGAGGCGTATATCACCAGTGTATCAGAATAGCGAGAGGTGAACTCCTCGATGAACTCGGAGCACCTGTGGCGAAGTGTCGTCTCATCGAAAATGTAGAGCGGGGTTCCAAACCCCCTGGCAAGCTCCACTGTGTCTGAGCCACCGATGAGGAGATGGCCGTGCCCATCTACCGCTGCTGTTTCAGGGAAGATGGAGGGCCTTGTCCCAAGCTCACTATCTCCTAGCGTAGCGTCCCTCCTCGAACTGGGATACCCTCCCCTCATGCTCAAGCTTCACCAGATGGGCTAATACCTGCCCCCTTGCTGAGGGAATGAGGCGTTCGTCGAGCTCAGGGTATATCTCCCCAACAAGCTCATCTATAGTGCCCATCCCCCTCTCGATGCCGCTCAGGACCTGCTCCTCCCTCTCCAGGCGGTGCTGGATAAGCTCGTTTATCTTCCTCTGAGGCTCCTTTATCACTGGGCCGTGTCCGGGGCATATCATCTGTATATCCCAGAGAAGTAGCTTCCTTAATGATTCAACATACTGGACCATATCCCCATGGGGTGGGGCGATGGCGGTTGTTCCCATCCCAGGTATCTGATCCCCGGAGAAGAGGATCCTCTGAGGTCTCAAATAGATGCAGATGTGCCCAGGGCTGTGCCCGGGGGTGTGAATGACCTCAAGCTCAAGCCCGCCCAGATCCAAGACATCCCCGTCCTCAACCATTACGTCGACTTCTTTGGAGCCGAGATACCTCCTGCCAGACTCGGCATCACAGCGGTGAACCACAACCTTCCCCCCTGTGGCCTTCTTTAGCCCCTCCGCCCCTCCCATATGGTCATCATGGGCATGGGTGATCACAATATAGGCCAGGGTCGAGGCACCTTGAGCTTTCAGATATTCCAGCCTGGCGTTCCGGGACATCTCATCCGCCCAGCCGGAATCGATGAGCGCTCGGCGCTCCCCAAGCAAAAGATAGACATTGGGGGCGAAAAAGCCCATGAATCCCCCTATGTCTAAGGGGACTGAGTGAACCCCAGGGGCGATCTCCATATCCGAATCTTAACCCCCTCCTATTTTGAAGTCAAGGGATTGAAGTTGACAGGGGGTCGGCGACACCTTAGAATTCTTGGTAGAGGTCATATTGTATCAAAAGACCGTTCTTGGAAATGGGCTTCGCATCATCACCAGCCCCATGCCTCATACCCGCTCGGTTTGCCTCTCCATCTTCATCGGAGCTGGCTCCCGATATGAGGCTAGTGAGGAGGCTGGTATATCGCACTTTATCGAGCACCTTTGCTTCAAGGGGACAGAGCGAAGGCAAGCGCCGAGGGAACTCTTCGAGACAATCGAGGGGGTTGGCGGGATCCTCAATGGTGGCACAGACAAGGAGATGACCCTCTACTGGTCGAAGGTAGCCCGCCCCCATTTCCTCATCTCCCTGGACCTGCTTACAGATATGCTTCGCCATTCCAGATTTGACCCTGTGGACATAGAGAAGGAGAAGGGGGTTATCATTGACGAGCTCAATGATGCCATGGATCACCCCGATGACCGGGTCGGAGTTCTCATCGATGAGGTATTATGGCCTGACCAGCCCCTTGGGCGTGAGGTGATGGGGAGCAAGGAGACGGTAAAAAATATCACCCGCCCCATGGTCTCGGGTTGTCTCTCTCATCAGTATGTTCCCGTAAACACTGTGGTGAGCGTTGCCGGTGATATAAGCCATGAGGAGGTGGTCTCCAGTTTGGGAGAGGTCCTTGGTGACTGGCATGGTGGGGAGCCCAAACCCTGCTGTCACGCCGATGATAGCCAGGATAGGCCACGCCTCCATCTTGAGAGGAGGGATATTGAGCAGGCTCACCTCTGCCTCGGGGTAAGGGGACTCGCCATCGATCACCCCGATCGCTTCACCCTTGACCTTGTGAGCACCATCCTTGGGGAGGGGATGAGCAGCCGGCTATTCCAGGAGATAAGGGAGAATAGGGGGCTTGCTTATGATATCCATAGCTATGTGAACCACTTCCTTGACTCAGGCTCGCTCATCATCTACACCGGGGTTGCCCCCAGGGTTATCGATGATGCCATCGAGGCTATTCTAGAGGAGTTGCGTCGCCTGAGGGATGATGGTGTCCCCGAGTCGGAACTGGTTAAAGCGAAGGAGATGGTCAAGGGAAGGCTTCTTCTTCGTATGGAGGATACCAGAAGCGTTGCCGGGTGGGTGGGGGCTCAGGAGCTTCTGAGTGGGAAAGTCCGCACTGTTGATGAAGCGGTCTCCATAATCGATTCCATCACCGCTCCCGATATAAATGGGGTAGCTCGGGAGCTATTGATAACCGAGAAGCTGAATCTGGCTGTGGTTGGGCCTTTGAGCGATGAGATGGGACTGGAACGTCTTCTCAGGATATAGGCTTGATTGCGGGAGCCGCAGCTTTGCTGCGGCTCCCGCAATCTCATTTTTTCCTTAACTAGTACATATCTGGTGGATATTGAGGTGCCTTCTCCTTCTCAGGTATGTCGGTTACCAGGGCCTCTGTGGTCAGGATCATAGCGGAGACGCTGGCAGCGTTCTCAAGCCCTGCCCTGGTCACCAGTGCCGGATCGATTATGCCCTTCTCCTGCATATCGCCAAAGTCATCCCTCAGGGCATCATAGCCAATCCCCTGCTTACTCCTCTTCACCTCATCCACAACCACCGAGCCCTCTCGGCCAGCATTGATTGCTATCCAGCGGAGTGGCTCCTCGAGGGCCTTCCTCACAATGGCAACTCCGATGGCCTCGTCCCCCTCACAGTCAACCTTATCAAGCACAGGCATGGCATTAACGAAGGCCACCCCACCGCCGGGGACGATCCCCTCCTCCACCGCCGCCCTGGTGGCTGAGAGGGCATCCTCGACCCTGTGCTTCTTCTCCTTTAGCTCCACCTCGGTTGCTGCCCCAACCTTTATCACTGCCACCCCTCCAGCAAGCTTTGCCAATCGCTCCTGGAGCTTCTCCTTATCGAATTCTGAGGTCGATTCCTCTATTTGGGTCTTTAGCTGCTTTATCCGGGCCTGGATGTCCTCATCTGACCCCTTCCCCTCGATGATGGTGGTATTATCCTTTGTGATGACCACCTTCCTTGCCCTGCCGAGGTCTTCAACGGTGACCGAGTCGAGCTTCCTCCCCCTCTCCTCGGTTATCACCTGACCATTAGTGAGGATGGCCATATCCTCTAGCATCTCCTTCCGCCTGTCTCCGAAGCCAGGGGCCTTTACCGCGGTGCAATTTAGGGTTCCCTTGAGCTTGTTCACCACCAGTGTGGCCAGTGCCTCCCCATCAACATCCTCACCGATGATGAGCAGGTTCCTTGACACCTGGAGCATTTTCTCCAGGGCGGGGAGTAGCTCGGAGACGGCTGATACCTTCCTGTCGGTGATCAGGATATATGGGTCATCGAGCACCGCCTCCATTCTCTCGGTGTTGGTGACGAAATAGGGGCTGATATAACCCCTGTCTATCTTCATACCCTCAACATATTCGGTCTCATAGCGGATTCCCTTTGATTCCTCAACGGTGATGACCCCATCCTTCCCCACCTTTTCCATTACCTCAGCGATGAGCGCTCCGATCTCCGGGTCAGCCGCTGAGATGGCGGCAACCTGGGCAACCTGCTCCTTCCCGGTAACAGGGGTGGCTATCCTCTTTAGCTCATCGGTTATGGCAATCACCGCCTTCTCCATCCCTCTCTTAAGTAGCATGGGGTTTGCCCCAGCGACGACATTCCTCATCCCCTCGTGGATCATAGCCTGAGAGAGAACGGTTGCGGTGGTGGTGCCGTCACCGGCGATGTCATTTGTCTTGGTCGCCACCTCCTTCACCAATTGGGCGCCCATATTCTCAAATGGATCCTCAAGGTCGATCTCCTTGGCGATGGTGACCCCATCGTTGGTGATCTCCGGGGGGCCAAATCTGCGGTCAAGAACAACATTCCTCCCCCTCGGTCCGAGGGTTATCCTCACCGCATCTGCTAGGGAATCAACCCCCTTCTTGAGTGAACGCCTTGCATCCTCATCATATGATAGCTGTTTTGCCATATTTCTCTCCCTTCACCTATATTACCTTCGCTAGGATATCGCTCTCCCTCAGGACAAGGTATTCCTCATCATCATACTTCCACTCAGTCCCAGCATACTTGAGGTAGAATACCCTGTCCCCCACCTTTACCTCCATGGCGATGCGCTTTCCATCCTCGGAGAGCTTCCCCGGCCCCACAGCAATCACCTCCCCCTCCTGGGGCTTCTCCTTTGCAGTGTCGGGTAGTATGATCCCCCCCTTGCTCACCTCCTCGGTGACGATCGGTTTCACTACCACCCGTTCCCCTAATGGCTCAAGCTTTGCTGCCATCCAAACCTCCCCATTTTATTTTTTAAGCCCATTTTTAGCACTCTCAATGTAAGAGTGCTAGGTTCTTAGTATAACAACGCCCCGCCAGTTAGTCAATACCTTGACAAAGTAGCCTGTGCATGGGATATTGAGCGGGCAAAGGCTTTTCCTTCTTTAAGGGGGATATGGTGGGCAGGGTGAAGGTGGGTTGCTGCGGCTTTCCGGGAGGAATGAGGGGCTACTTCTCACGATTTGAGGTTGTTGAGGTTCAGCAGACCTTCTATCAGCCCCCAAGGATGGAGACCGCCCTTAGGTGGCGGAGGGAGGCCCAGGCGGACTTCGAGTTTGTTATAAAGGCATGGCAGCTTATTACTCACCCATCGTCAAGTCCTACATATCGAAATGTGGATAATATTAGGGGCTTTTTCCATTCTATCTTGAGGACTCCCATTTACGGGGGGATGAGCTATTTCAGGCTTCACGGTGGCCCAGGCTACCGCCATGTCCATACCGATGAGGAGCTGGAGAGGCTGAAGGGGGTGGTGGGGGAGGGGGAGACCTACTTTATGTTCAATAACCTCAATATGTGTGACGATGCCCTCAGGCTCAGGAATATGATTGGATATGGATAGGGGGGAGGTGTCTATACCCTGGGGACGAGCAACAGAGGCCCTGGGGAGTTCATCGGCCTCCTGAAGGCCCTTGGGGTGGAGGCGGTGGTCGATGTCAGGAGATTTCCCACATCGAGGTTTGAGCACTTCAGGAGGGAGGAGCCTTCGATGCTGCTCGGTGAGGCCGGTATCGACTATATCTATATGGGCGAGGAGCTGGGTGGGTATCGGAATGGGGGATATCGAGAGTTCACCTCGTCTCTTGAGTTCGAGAGGGGGATTGGAAGGCTGGGGGGGGGTTGGCCTATAGGAGGAGGGTTGCTACTGTCTGCGCCGAGCGCCTCCCCTGGAGGTGCCATCGGAGGTTTATCGGGGCTGAGCTTGAGGGGAGGAGGTGGGAGCCAAAGTCCCCTCCTGAGATGAAAGGGGGTAGCTTTGCCTTGGGACAGCCATCTTGCGGTGAGCAAGACCATTGAGCTCATCACCAATAGGGGCATGGTTCGCATCAGGAGCTATTGTCCCCCAGATTTCTTAGGCTCGCTTGAGTTCGATGAGGGGATAGGGGTACTTCCTGGTTACCGCTCCATGATCAGGGATATACAGGGCCTCGTGGAGGTCGCCCGCGACAGGAACTCCAATGTAGTCATCGCCTATGCTGGGGGAAGGATAGTGGGATATATCGCCTTCTCCAATCCAAGCCCCCTGGGGAGGTGGGGGAGGGAAGGTGGTGGGGTTCTCTATGAGCTCGGCGCCATCGAGGTGAGCCGTGGGTGGCGTCGTTTCGGCATCGCCAGTGAGATGGTGAGACTGGCCTTGGATAATGACTTTCTCGAGAACAAGATCGTGTTCTACACCGGGTTCAGCTGGCACTGGGACCTGGAGTGGAGCGGCCTCAGTAAGCTTCAATATCGGAAGATGGTAGTGAAGCTATTTCAGCCCCACGGCTTTAAGCCATACTATACAACAGAGCCCAACATCAACCTTGACTTCGTCAATATATTCATGGCCCGCATCGGGTCGAGGGTCAGCGAGGAGGAGAGGGAGAGGTTTATGGGGATGCTCCTTGGAGAGGACTAAAGCTTGAGGTTGGGGTAGACATCGAGGTCCCAGCCATCTACCTTGCCAGCCATGAGGCGGTAGTATCCGCAGGAGGCGATCATGGCGGCATTATCGGTGCAGAGTAATGGCTCCGGAATGATGAGGGGGAGTGGTGACCTTTGAGCCATAGCCTCGCGGAGCCGAAGGTTGGCGGCAACCCCCCCGGCGAGTAGTATCTGCCCTACATGGTATCTCCTGGCTGCATCCACTGTCTTCGTAACCAGGACATCGACCACCGCCTCCTGAAAGCTTGAGGCGAGGTCATAAACGGGGAGGTCGGACCTGGCCTCGACAAGCCTCAAGACCGCTGTCTTTAACCCGCTGAAGCTGAAATCACAGCTTCCCTTGAGCCAGGCGCGGGGGAGGTGGTATGAGGAGGGGTTTCCACCTATGGCGGCACGCTCTATCGCCGGACCGCCTGGATAGCCTAATCCCAGGATGCGGGCCACCTTATCGAATGCCTCCCCGACAGCGTCATCCCTTGTCTTACCAAGCACAAGGTAATCCCCGTGCCCCTTCATGAGGACAAGCTCTGTGTGCCCCCCGGAGACGACGAGGGAGAGCAGGGGGAAATCGGGTTTTTGGGGGCGAGAGAGCCAGTTGGCATAGATATGACCCTCAATGTGGTTCACCCCGATGAGGGGGAGGGACCTCGAGTAGGCGATTGCCTTGGCAACATTCACCCCAACAATCAGGGAGCCTGAGAGCCCCGGGCCGATGGTTGCCGCAATGGCGGAGAGCTCCCCCCACTCTGTTTTTGAGATCGCCTCTTCAATGACCGGGATTATCGAGAGGATGTGCTGGCGAGAGGCTACCTCTGGGACTACCCCTCCATAGCGGGCGTGAATATCAACCTGGGAGGCGATGACATTGGAGAGGATTCTCTCTCCATCCTCGACCACAGCAGCCGCTGTCTCATCGCAGGATGTCTCGATGCCAAGGATCTTCACATTACCTATATATCAGATAGGGGACTGAAAGTAAATCACCAATTTTGGAGACTGCTGAAAAATGTCCGAAAGGACTTTTTCAGCAGCTTTGCCCCACCCCGGTGGGGAAGGGGATTCCCCGCTAAAAAACGCAGTTTTTCAGCGGTCTTTTTGACACCCATATTGGACGATGGTATGATTTGATCGAGGGGTATTCCCTTGAAAGGAGTTGGGAAATATGGGAGGCAACCTGACTTTATATCTATTGATTCTGTTTGTCTGCCTTCTCCTCTCCGCATTCTTCTCTAGCTCTGAGACGGCCTTCATCTCCCTTCAACGGATCAGGGTGAGGCACTTGGTGAGCACCGGGGTAGAGGGGGCGGGGAGGGTGGAGCGGATGGCGAAGCGCCCCGAGAGGCTCCTGGCTACAGTCCTTGTGGGCAACAACCTAGTAAATACCGCCGCCGCTGCGGTGGGAACCATAGTGGTGGTAGCCTATCTAGGCCCTGAGACTGGAGCGATCGTGGCTATTGCGGCGGTAACGATACTGCTCCTGGTCTTCGCTGAGGTCATCCCTAAGGCTATAGCTTTTCGCCACGGGGAGAGGCTGGCCTTCCTTTTCATTCGCCCCATAGAGGTAATAGGCTGGCTCTTCTTCCCGGTTACCGCGGTTTTGGAGCGGCTGGGGAGGGTGGTGGGGGGAACCACAATCCCTCACACTATGGTGACTGAGGAGGAGATAAAGACAATGGTCTCCGTTGGCCGTGATGAGGGGGTGGTGGAGGAGGCCGAGGCCGACATGGTGCATAGGGTGTTCCGCTTTGGGGATCGAAGCGTCCGTGAGGTGATGACCCCCAGGCCTGATATCGTCTGGCTGGAGAGGGGGACTACGCTTAAGGGCTTCCTCGATGTCTATAGTGGGTTCCCTCACACCAGGTTTCCGGTATTTGAGAAGGAGCCCGATAATACCATTGGTATGCTCTGGGTGAAGGATGTGCTCATGGCCCAGGCCAGGGGCACCATTGAGGAGGATGGTGCTCTGGATGCGCTGATTCGCCCCATAATCTTTATCCCGGAGACAAAGGGCGTTGGCGAGCTGTTCGCCGAGATGCAGACCGAGGGCAATCAGGTGGCGATGGTTGTTGATGAGTTCGGCTCCACCGCCGGGGTTATAACCCTCCAGCAGATGGTGGAGGAGATCGTCGGCAAGCTGGGCGATGAGTTTGCCAGAGAGGAGAAGGACTTCGAGGTCATCGATGAATATAGCTTCGAGGTCGATGGCGGGATGAGGGTTGATGAGGCAAACGAGGAGATGGGACTGGGGCTTCCATGCGGCGACTATGAGACCGTGGCCGGATTCATCTTGAGCCTCTTGGGGCGCATCCCCAAGGAAGGGGAGCAGCTCAAATATGCTGACCTGAGGATAGCGGTAATCGAGGTAAAGGGGCTCAGGATCGAGAGGGTAGTGGTTACAAAGGGGAGGGGGGATGCAGCGACTCAGGGTTAGGTTCTCCCGTTGTGAGGAAATAAAGTATATCTCCCATCTCGACCTTATGCGCCTCTGGGAGAGGGCGCTGAGGAGGGCTTCAATCCCTATTGCCTACTCAGAGGGGTTCACCCCCCATCCCAGGATATCGCTTGCCGCCCCACTCCCCATAGGGGTGACCAGCGAGGGGGAGCTTATGGATGTCTTCCTTCAGAGACGGCTGCCCCTCCTCTCCTTCATAAAGGCGGCCGGAGATAAGCTCCCCATGGGGGTCGACATACTCGAGGTGCATGAGGTACCCCCAACCATGCCATCGCTCCAGTCTCAGGTCAGATATACTGAATACCTGGTTGAGGTAGAGACTGAGAATGGGGTTGAGGAGATAGGCTCACACCTTAGCTCCCTTCTTTCCCTTAAAGAGCTACCATGGCAGCATAAGAGGGATACCGGGGTGCGCAGATATGACCTCAGGGCACTTATCGATGACCTTTGGCTGGAGGAGAAGCTTCCCTCAGGTTGTATCTTCGGGATGCGCCTCCGGGTTGATAACAGCGGCGCCGGGAGGCCTGAGCAGGTGGCCCTGGCGCTTGGCTTCCCAGATCGCCCAAGATCCATCCATAGAACCAGGATTATCCTGGCAGAGAGGAGATTATGAGGCTCATTCTGGTAAGGCATGGCGAAACCCCCTACAATGAAGGGGGGAGGGTTCAGGGGATTGGGGATACCGAGCTTAATGAAAAGGGGAGAACACAGGCCCAACTCCTGGCACGGGCACTGGAGAAGGAAGAGGTCACTGCCATCTACTCAAGCCCCCTCAAGAGGGCCCTCGAGACCGCTCATATTATAGCGGAGCCCCATGGACTGGAGGTGATGGTTGAGGCGAACCTAAGGGAGATAGATGCCGGAGAGCTCGATGGCCTTACCTATGTCGAGATGGCGGAGCGCTACGGCGAATTCCTGAGGGAGTGGGTAAAGGGATCGACCACCCTGAGGATGCCCGGTGGGGAGTCAATGGCGGAGCTCCAGGGGAGGGCATGGGGGGCGATAGAGAATATCGCCGCAGCGAACCGCGATGGTGTCGTTATCATTGCCAGTCATTACTTCGCTATCCAATCCATCCTTTGCCGGGCTCTCAACATCTCAAGCTTCAGGAGGGTGAGGATAGACCTGGGAGGAATGAGCATCCTCAACTTCGGGGAAAGGGGAATATCCCTTGCCCTCTTGAACGATACATGCCACCTTGAGGGGCTGATTGGCCGGTAGGGCGTTGGGTGGGGATATGGAGCTAGGGGAGAGGGTTTCCGGTTTCATTCAGACCTACGGGCTCATAAAGGGTGGGGAGAGGGTTCTACTTGCCGTCTCCGGTGGGGCTGATTCGGTCTGTATGGTTCATCTGCTTTGCGGCCTTCAGGAAGGGCTTGGGGTGAGGCTCCATATCGTTCACCTCGATCATATGCTGAGGGGCGCTGAATCGGAGGCTGATGCCCGGTATGTGGCTCAGTTGGCGCGCCGCCTCCACCTTCCAATAACTATGGGGAGGCGCGATGTAGGCGCCTATCGGCAGAAGAACCTGCTTTCCCTCGAGGAGGCGGCGCGCCAGGTGCGCTATGGTTTTTTCGCTGATGTCGCAAGCTCAATAGGGGCAGACGCTGTCCTGGTGGGGCACACCGCCGATGACCAGGTGGAGACCATTTTAATGCACCTGGTAAGGGGCACAGGCATCTCTGGCCTCGTGGGGATGCAGCCGATAACAACCTGGGGGGCAGCGCCCAATCGCCTGAGGGTGATAAGGCCACTCCTTAAGGTCACAAGGGAGGAGGCCGAGGCATACTGCAGGGCAAACGACCTTGAGCCGAGGGTGGACTCCTCCAATCTATCCCCTGCCTACCTCAGGAATAGAATTCGCCATGAGCTCATCCCTCTCCTCGAGGGCTATAACCCCAATGCCCGCGGTGCCATCCTCCGCATAGCCCGCTCCGCCTCCGATCAGGTGGCCCTCCTCGATGAGCAGGTCTCAAGGGTTTGGGATGGGGTGGTGAGGGATGAGGGGGAGGCGCTTATTCTCGATACCAAAGCTGTTTTGAGCCTTCCCCAGGCGGTTGCAATGCACCTCCTTCGGGAGGTCTTAAGGCACATGCTTGGTGAGCTCACCGATGTAGAGTTTCAACATATCGATCAGATGATGGCAGGCCTCCGAAAGCCAGCGGGGAAGATGATTTCATTGCCCGGTGGTCTTGTGATGAGCGTAGGCTATGATACCTGTGTCCTGAGTCGCCAGCCTGGAGGGCTCTGTCCCTTCCCTCCTTTAGAAGGCGAGCATAAACTTAATATTCCTGGTGAAACCGAATTCCCTGGCTGGAAGGTGAGGGCAAGCATTATCGAGCTTGAGGAAGCGAAAGCTCAGGGCTTCAGCGCCTACCTTGATCTCGACGCAGCGGGAACAGATTTGATAGTGAGAGGGCGGAGGCCCGGGGATAGATTTCAGCCTCTGGGGATGGCTCAGCCCAAAAAACTTCAGGACTTTATGGTCGATGCCAAGATTCCAAGAGCATGGCGAGACCGGGTTCCCCTGGTCTGCTCCCCAGAGCACATCCTCTGGGTGGTTGGCTGGCGCATCGATGAGCGAGCGAAGGTGAAGAAGTCCACCGTGAAGGTTCTCCACCTGGAGTTTGAGCGGCTGAGGTGGCCAAGCTGAAACTTCCCCAAGCCAGGTCAGCTTTCCCCCTAAACTATATTGTTACCTTCCTCGGCTTTCTTGATACCCATATGCTTATCCCAATAATAGCTCTATATGCCTATACCATTGGTGCTGATGTAGGGATGACCGGGTTGATTGTAGGGCTATACTCGATAGCAAACACCCCAGCAAACATACTCTTTGGACGGCTGGTTGACAGGGTGGGTTACAAAAAACCCTTGATTATTGGGCTTCTCGGGGATGCCCTCGCCATGTTCTGTTATGCTATATGTCAACTGCCTTTCCACCTGGCACTGGTGCGCCTGCTTCATGGGGTGACTGGCGGCGTGGTAGGCCCCGCCACCATGTCGGTTACTGCTGAGCATGCCGATAGCGCTCAAAAAGGCAGGGCGATGGGCTTCTATGGGATGTCGCTGGGAGCAGCTACGCTGGTAGGCTACGGCCTGAGTGGAGTTATGGCCTCTCGCCTGGGTTACGAGTTCATATTCTACTTCGGATCGGTAATGTTGCTCTTGGGCGTGTTGCTGGCCATCATGATGCCAGAGGTGAAGGCCCCTGCCACGGCAGTGAAAACATCCCTTAGCCAGGACCTGAAGAAGATAGGGGGGTTATTTCGAAGAAGGGGGCTTGTAACTTCGTATTGCTCCATATTCGCTCTGTATTTCGCCTTTGGGGGTGTCGTTACGCTGCTACCGCTATATGTCAAAGGCCTGGGCATGGAGGCATTCCATGTAGGAATGTTGCTTGCTACCTTTGCTATTATTTTCACCCTGCTCCAGTTCCCCAGCGGGGCCATCGCCGACAGGGTAGGGCGGCGGATACCCATCACCTCCGGCCTGTGTATTTGCATAGTTTCACTGGTCGTGATGCCTGCTCTTGGAACCTTCGCCCTTCTGGCCGTAATTATGGGGGTATATGGGGCAGCCTACGCCCTGCTATTTCCATCGATATCTGCTTTGATTGTTGATCACAGCACGCCTGAGGAGCGTGGCAGAGCAACAGGTGTATTCCATTCACTGCTTACCGCCGGCGTTGCCATAGGGGCGCCGGTAATGGGATGTGTGGCACAGCTTGCAGGGATTGAGTTAGGATTGGCCCTATGCTCCTGTGTCGCTGCCTTGGCTTTAGTTATAGCCTGGGTGGACTTGGGAAGAATAAATCCTGGGCAAAATCTGCCGGGTGGGTGAGGGTCAAGGAGACCATGAGGAGGGTTTTCCACCTGGAGTTTGAGGCCCTATAAAACTATTCCTTTTGGGGTCGCCATCGAAGCCATAGGGCTGCCACGGCCACTGCCAGCGCCACAACAGTGATGTAAATCTCCAACTGAAGGGGAGTGAGAAGCTGCACTTGCCATAGGACAGCGCCATAGTTAAGGAGGGCGTGGAGGAAGGCCGCCAGGAGATAGAACTGCCATCCCCTGCCTGTGAAAAGCCCGTAGGCAACGATGGCGGTAGCAGCGGTGTGAAATGCTATGGCAAAGAACCTCTCCCAGAAGCCAAAAATTGCCTGGAAGCCAAATGCCTCGACCCAGCTCCAGTTCCAGCCCATGGTGAATACGCTGTTCAGCACCCATTGTGCCTCAAATATGCCGAATCCGGCCCCGGCTATCGCCCCGATGGCGAGGGCTGTCCTGGTATCCTGTGGGCGTCTCAGCCTGAAATAAACCAGTGGCGCCAGAAGCTTTGCCCCTTCCTGAACCAGCCCGGTGAGGAGGATATAGGGTATGAGCGCTGCCAGCATGGAATAGCCATGGAAGGCTTCTATGCCGAAGAAATGGGTCACAGCCTGGTTGGCCCAGGTCTGAAGAGGGTATTGAATAAAGGCGATGGCGGCGGTGGTGAGAATGGCGCTTGTGATGAATACCGAAACTATACTAGCGATGTGGAGTGGTATTCTTAGCTTAAGCCTTCTTAGTGGTGGGGCGAAAGCGGCGAGCCAGATGGCACCAAAAATTAGAGCAATGCCAATCCCCCGGGCGGTGGGATTGGCAAAGAAGGAGATAAATAGGTTCCAGGCTTCTTCAGCCAATAATTCCCCTATTCTTTCAGGCCATTGGTGCTGGTGAGCAAGATGATGGTCATTCCATCGGCATACTTCACCATGTAGTTGGGCTCCTCAATGCCAATCCAGAAGTATAGAGTCCGCCCGGCAGCCGTTAGCTCCAGCTCCCAGCAATCGAAGCTACCCGCAGGGGTTTCGACCACCTCTGTCCCGGTGATAGTAATAGTAACCTTTGGTGTTGGGGGAGGCCAGTACTGGATGCTGACATTGGTGTATGTTGCGGTGTAGCCCTCCTCAAATGGAAGCGTTCTGAATAGATAC
>DAOWNJ010000121.1 GCA_030642645.1 Dehalococcoidia bacterium
GTGGTATAGACTGTCCCTGCCCAGTAGCCCGTCTCGCAGAAGACCACGGGCCTCGGCTTATCTATGGTCACCATCGCAATCTCAACAAATCTGGCCTTTATATCATCTATAAGAATGGCAGCCTTCTCCCCCTCATCGACGACCTTTCCTATAAGCACAAGGTCATAGAGTATATCTTCAAGCGAGGTTGGGGCGAAGCAGATTACAGGAACTATATCTTCAATGGCCGCAGCATACTCTGGGAGCGCATAGCCGAAGACAAAGACCACATCAGGCTCCAGATCGATAATAGCCTCAGGGCTCACCGAGAATGCATCGAGTGCAATCAGCTCGCCGGAAGCCACCCCACCTTCTATCTCACTATCAACATCCTCAGGGGTTTCAATCCAATAAAGCCACGCATTTGAGACGGCGACGAGCTTATCATCAGCGCCATAGTAAAAGAGGGTCTCTGTGGCTGCCGGATTCAGACAGACGATCTTCTCCACGGGAGAGCTTCCCATTATAAAGACCTCCCTTCCCAGGTCATCGATGAAAGCCTCCCCACCCACCTCCCCAGGCACATCCTCCGGGGAGAAGGCGAGGACAGGCATAAGCTCGCCTGCTACCTCTGCCTCAGCCGGTGAGAGCCCTGCCAGCGTCTGGAGTCCCGTAGGGGCTGTGGCAAAACGATAGCCAAAATAGCCTGTAGTCGACCCCAGCACCACGACCATGATAAGCAAGATTATAGTGAACCTCTTCATAGAAAGCCTCCTTTTCTGTATCGTTTGGCAAAAAAATCCCCCTGCTCTGCAGAGCAAGGGGAAATCAAAGCTCACTCATACTTCCCTCCTTCCCTCTCCGCGGAGGTCTAAGGAAAAAGGAGGCTGGCGTTCTGACTCCTGACCCTTTTCAAAACCTGAGGCCAGTTACAGCAGGCGGGACTGCGCCGGAATTCCACCGGACTTGCTCTCCAATTAAGCCCTCGCTTGCGCTCGGGCGCCTCCCGTTTCGATATTCAATTTTCTACTATTTAACACTATTCGCCGGGGAAAGTCAACCCAGAGCTCTGCTTGACACCCCTTGGTAAGTCAGCTATCATCGCTTTGGAGTGTTGACATGTCTTATGAGACAATTATCTATGAAAAGAGGGAGAAGGTCGGCTATATCACCCTCAATCGCCCCCATGAAGGTAATGCCATAAACGCCCAGTTGAACCGGGAGCTCATCGATGTTTGCCGCCAGGTCACTGAGGATAAGGATGTCCTTGTGGTGGTTCTCACCGGGGCAGGGGAGGGATTCTCTATAGGCAGTGATCCCCATCAGGACAGGGAAACGATGGGGGCAGCCCAGGCGATTGCAAGCATTGACCATCCGGTCATCGCCGCCATAAATGGCGATGCCCTTGGGAAAGGGCTTGAGCTTGCCTTAAGCTCGGATGTCAGGCTTGCCTCAGAAAACGCCACCTTTGGCTTCCCCGAGAGCTCCCTCGGACTCATCCCTATGGATGGGGGGACCCAGAGGCTGCCCAGGATCGTGGGAAGGGGAAAGGCAATGGAGATGATCCTGATTGCTGAGCCCATCGATGCCCAGGAGGCATACCGGATCGGGCTGGTCAACAGGGTTGTCCCCAGAGAGAAGCTCCTTCATGAGGCTGAGGAGATGGCGAACAGGATGGCCTCTAGGGGGCCAATCGCCCTGAGATATGCCAAGGAGGCGGTCTTAAAGGGGCTGGACCTCACCCTAGAGCAGGGGCTCAGGCTCGAGGGTGACCTGTATTTCCTTCTCCAGACAACAGAGGATATAGCTGAAGGGATAAGGTCGTTCTTGGAGAGGAGGACTCCCCAGTTCAAGGGGAAGTGATTGAAACTGGACCTTCATACCCATTGCCTTGAGGCTACCAGGAATGAGTATGGATTCAAGGTCAAGGAGATCATCGAGCGCCATTTCAACGGCGAGGTATTGATCATCCCGGGAAAGGAGATCCTCCTCAAGGGAGGGGAGGAGATGGTGGAGCTCTACCTGCCCAATAATTTCACCTTCCGCTTCTGGGTTCACCCTCGGAATATCAATGACCCATTCCCCGAGATAGATAACATCCAGGGGATCGAGATCGAAAATGGCATGCACAACTGGCACATCGACAAGGAGAAGGTAAGGGGGGTTGCCGAGAAGTATAACCTTTTGCTACTCTCAAACAGCGACGCCCACTGGCTCGATGACATCGGGCTATATTACAACGAGATCGAGCTTGAGGAGCTTTGTGCCAGGGCCAGGTAAGTGGTAAAATTTGCAGAGAGCGTGAGGCCATGAACGCTTTTGAGACCATAATTTATGAGAAAAAGGACGCTATTGCCTATATAACCCTCAACCGCCCCCAGCGCCTCAATGCCTACAATCTAAAGATGAGGGATGAGTTCTGGGAGGTTCTCTCTGCTGTAAAGGATGACCCGGATGTGATGGTGGGAATCCTGAAGGGGGAGGGGGAGAGGGCATTCTGCGTTGGTGCTGACCTCACCGACTTCGGCACCGCTCCATCAAGGGTGATCGCAAGGCAGGTGAGGTGGGAGAGGGATGTCTGGGGGCTCTTCCTGAGCATCCCGAAGCCGATGATCGCCGCCCTTCACGGGTTTGTCCTCGGCTCAGGGGTTGAGATGTCCTGCTGCTCGGATATAAGGATTGCCTCCGAGGACGCAGTTTTTGGTCTTCCGGAGGTATCCCTTGGAATGATTCCGGCGGCGGGGGGGAGCCAGACCCTGCCTCGCGTGGTTGGAAGAGGCAAGGCCCTTGAGATACTCCTGACCTCCGACCGAATCGATGCCAATGAGGCATACCGAATCGGGCTGGTAAATAAAGTAGTTAGGCGGGAGGAGCTTCTCCCCACCGCAGATGAGGTAGCGAAAAAGATTATGTCAAAAAGCCCGCTGGCGATAAGGTATGCTAAAGAGGCGATAAATCGTGGGCTTGACCTGAGCCTTGAGGAGGGGCTGGAGCTGGAGAGAAGGCTGGCCGCCCTCATCCTTGAAGGTGGATAGCAATGATGGGGTTTCCCAGGGCAAGAGGGGAAAGATGGAGGGTAAAAGCCTTAATGAGCTTATCGAGGAGGTAGCCAAGCTCATCGTTGGAGCCAAAAACATCGTTGTCTTCACCGGGGCCGGGGTGAGCACCGAGTCGGGGATACCGGACTTCAGGAGCCCTGGGGGCATCTGGGCA
>DAOWNJ010000110.1 GCA_030642645.1 Dehalococcoidia bacterium
ATGGCAAACAACACAGCTACTATTAGAAGAATTTTAACCCCTTTCATCTTTAACCCCCTTTCAAATTTATCAGATTTTGCACGATTTGCATCTCTACCAAAGGAAAGACCCGAAGCTAGTTATCTCTCAAGTGAAATGCCCTGACCACTTAGCATGTTGTATTCTGAGCCCGAGCAACCAATACAAAAATACTTACCTTCTTTTTCTATAACGCGTGTTTCCATTACATTCTCTCCGCAAACAGAGCACCTCTTTGATTCGAAAATAGGAGCATATTCTGGAACATCGATGGTCGTCTTTGTGATATGGAACATCTTATCGAAGGGAATAGATAGCTCTCTTACCGACATTTCGCTGAACAGTAACATCATCTTGGAATACTCTTCTGGCTCAGAGGGTTCTCTCTTTACTACCAGTCTATCAAACAGTTCATAGGCATCCGGATATACTTCGGGACGCTTATCTTCAAAATCCGGGTCTAATGCAACCCTCACCGCCTGTCCATCCCTCATACTTATGGTTACCGATGTCTTCCCCCAATCACGATAAATTAATGAGTTATTTCCCAGGGTGCAGCCAGTAATCATTTGGACCCCATCGCTAAAACAATTATTGGTTTCAACAATTGCGATAATCTCTTCCATGCCAGTATTGGTAACCCCCACTTCTTTGATGCCATAGTAGCCTGCCATCACTCCATAAGCGAGGTAATTACACCAGTGGCCATGCAATTCACCTGCTTTCTGTAACAGCCCTCTTAGATCGCCAGTTTTGATGAGGCCTTCGATTTCATTCCTAAACGGATTCCCTTGCATCTCCATCTTATCCTCCCTTAATTTAATACAATTGGCTGCAACTGCAACTAATTGCAATAAGCTGCAAAAAACTTTACCCTTGGCAATCCCGGCATCGCCCAAATATGGCGAGGTGCCTCAGGTCCGCCATGAAGCCATATTCACGAAGCAAGGCTTCCTTGAGGGGATAGAGCAGGGACTCATCAAGCTCAAATATCCTCCCGCATCTGGAGCAGATGAGGTGGTGGTGATGACCCCTTTCCGCAGGGTGGTATCTAACCCGACCCTCGCCAAGATCGGTTTGGGTTACCATCCCCAGCTCCCTTAACAGCTCAAGGGTGCGGTATACCGTGGAGATATTGACATTGGGGTATTTGGCTTTGACCTGCTCGTAGATCTCCTCGGTGCTTATATGGTCAGGGCTTCCCTCAATGGCGGAGAGCACCATTGACCTTTGAGGGGTCAGGCGATAGCCAAGCTCCTGAAGTCGCTCCTCAGCCCCTTTGCCCTGTTTCCCGGTCGCCTTGGTGGTCATTTCGCCTTATTGTAGCACAGTCCCGGATTTATTGCAACTAGTTGTAGCTGCAATTAAATGCAATTCAATCCAGCTTAGCCTTGCTATCCAGCATAATGGTAACCGGGCCATCGTTGTGTATCTCAACATGCATATGCTCCCCAAAGAGTCCGGTCTCCACCCTGAGCCCGGTGCTCTTAAGAAGCTCTACAAATAGCTTGAAAAGCCCCTCTGCCTGTCGGGGTGGGGCGGCATCTGTGAAGCTTGGGCGTCGTCCCTTCCTTATGTCAGCAAGGAGGGTGAACTGGCTGACTACCAGTAATTCGCCCCCAATGTCGATAGCAGAGAGGTTGAATTTGCCCTCCTCATCGGAGAAGATACGAAGATTTGTCACCTTACCCGCCAGGTATTGGACATCGGCTTCCCCGTCATCCTTTGCTATCCCGAGGAGGATCACAAGCCCCCTATCTATCACCCCCACCACCCCGCCATCAGCGCTTACCGATGCCTTATTTACCCTCTGGAGTAGTGCCTTCATCTTTCCTCTCCTGCTCGACCGAGGGATGCTCCTTTCGGTTATCGGTGATATAGAAGCCACTCCCCTTGAAGAAGATGGGAACTGAGTGGAGGACGCGGCGTGCCTTTCCATTACATCTGGGGCAGATACTCACTGGCTTTTCATCAAACCCCTGTTTTCTCTCGAAGCGAAGGCGGCAGACTGGGCATTCATATTCGTATATGGGCATAGAGACTCCTAGGTAAATATCCCTTTCATTTTACACCAAGGTATGAAGCAGGGCAAGCTTGTATTTATTGGGGGAAGATGCTAGAATTTCGACAGGCGGGGTGTAGCGCAGCCAGGTAGCGCACCTGAATGGGGTTCAGGTGGTCGCCGGTTCGAATCCGGCCACCCCGACCAGAGATAGGAAATTAAGTGGCGTGAGCACCTGAATCCTGCCATAAACTGAACGTGGCTAGCTTTAGTCGAGAGCACCTGATTCGGCAGAAAATAGGGGCGGGTCCTAAAATGACACATGATAGTTACTACGAAACCACAAAGGGGGTTAGGCACATCGCTGGGGTCTCTCGTCAGGGGGTTCGTACTGACACGCCAGACAGAGGGCAAGAGCCCAAGAACTGTAGAGTATTACCGAGACAATCTCAGACGATTCCTCTGGTATGCCGAGCAAAGGGGCTGGCCAGATGACGCAAGGCTCATAACTGAATAGGATATCAGGGATTTCCTTGCTTATGCTGGTAGCACTAGCCAGCGGTGGGGACTGAGAGGTAACGGTTCGGAAAGCTCCCGATCCAAGGCGTCGCATTGCACCGTCCACCATTACTACGTAGTTCTCTCCACCTTCTTCAACTGGGCGGAAAAGGAAGGTTTCCTCTCAGAAAGCCCGCTTGTCAGGATCAAGGTAGCTAGGCCCAGCCCTAAGCTCATTGAACCATACACCCGTGAAGAGATTCAGGCTATGCTCAAGGTCTGCGATTGGGACTATCAGCATAATGCTCGCTTTTTGGGTAGTCGTAACCGGGCTGTAGTTCTGGTCTTGCTTGACACAAGGGTTCGTCTTTCCGAACTAGCGGAGATGAGACTTTCTCAAATTAATTTTGAACGAGGGTGGGTAAAAGTTAGGGGGAAGGGAGACAAGGAGCGGCTCGTCCGCATGGGCAAGCCTACGCAGAGGGCGCTGTGGATTTATCTCACTTGGCGTCGTGTGGATAGAGATGAGGTCTGGCTCTCTGAGGAACAAACGCCCATTTCTGCGCACGGAATCCAGTGTCTCATTGAGCGTCTAAAGCAAAGGGCCGGGGTGAAAGGAAATGGCAGTGTTCATCGCTTTAGGCACACCTTTGCTCTGAACTTCCTGAGGGGAGGCGGTAATCCCCGGGAGCTTCAATATCTACTAGGGCATACCTCTATAGACATGTCCATGAGGTATGTCGCTGCCTTAGGCGCGGAAGATGCCTTGCGGGCTCATGAAAAAGCCAGCCCGGTGGATCGTATGGAATTGAAGTGAAACATTAGCGAAATGACTAGGAGAATAGCATGAGAGAGGATTTGATTCCTAATTGCCGAGATTGCAATGATGGCGCTAAGCTTTATAAAGGGCAAAAGTGCCCTGTTTGCGGCTGTCGGGGCAGGAAAGAAAAGCCAGGGCGATACCCCTCAAATCAAGATATCATAGACCAGGTGTATAGCGCAGAGTTTCAGGAGCAGATCAAACTTATCCGGAGGACTTTTCAAATTCCAGAGGATGGCATATCTCGTGAGGAAGCCGTCAGATGGCTAATGGATGCTACCTTGGCATGCGGGGTGCTTGAGGTGGACCCCATCATTTAGACAGAATAGAGGCTATGTTAAGATTGGGCCCCGCTGTCCTCAGGGTATCCAGTATTAAGGATTCTACCATACTTCCATGGGTAGCTTCCACCG
>DAOWNJ010000006.1 GCA_030642645.1 Dehalococcoidia bacterium
CCGAAGGGAGGGAGAGACCATAGACCTTCTGGGGCCGTTGGGAAACGGCTTCTCCATCCATCCCCAATCAAAGAACCTGCTCCTGGTTGCCGGAGGTATAGGGATTGCCCCCCTTATCTTCCTCGCTGATGAGGCTACCAGTGAGAGGCACAATGTAACCATTCTTTTGGGGGCCCAGAGGCAAGCTCAGCTCTACCCCTTAGATTCGATACCCTCAAAGGTTGAACTACATATCGTAACCGAGGACGGCTCCACTGGAAGGAAGGGGATGGTAACCGACCTTTTGCCCGATTTCGCCCCTCATGCCGACCAGATATTCGCCTGCGGCCCACCCTCTATGTATATCGCTATGATGAATCTGGAGGCGCTCAATGATAAGCCCACTCAGGTCAGCCTGGAGACAAGGATGGGCTGTGGGGTTGGGGCATGCCTCGGCTGCGCTATAGAGACAAAGGAAGGGATGAGGCGGGTCTGCAGGGATGGGCCTGTGTTTGAATTAGGAGAACTCACACCAGCAAACCTCACCCGTTAAGGAGGTGGTGATATGGTAATTACCAGGAGAATCAGCATTCAGACAAAGGGCCACTCAGAGCTCATTGACATCACACAGGGGGTCGCTCAGGAGGTCTCAGGCTCCGGCCTAAGCGATGGCACGGTAACCATCTTCATATCAGGCTCAACGGCCGCTGTCTCCACTATAGAGTATGAGCCCGGCCTCTTGAATGACTTCCAGGATATGTGGGATAGGCTGGTTCCACTAAACATCACCTATCAGCATGACCGTGCCTGGGGTGATGGCAATGGCTACTCCCATGTAAGGGCCTCACTGCTTGGGCCATCCATCACTATCCCCTTTACAAATGGGAGGATGACCCTGGGGAGGTGGCAACAGATAGTGGTCGTTGATTTCGACAACCGACCCCGCTTGAGGGAGATAGTACTTCAGGTGGTGGGGCAATAGTAATGCAATCCCACTTGACATTTCGCTACCATTACCGATAAAATTAGCCAAAAGGGGCTAAATATGCTACATCAAGTAGGTGTGTGTTAAATGAATAGCTTGATGACGGTCAGAGAGGCAGCGGATTACCTCAAGCTCAATTATATGACCGTCTATCGCCTGGCCCAGAGGGGAAGGCTCCCCGCCATCAAGGTCGGGAGAAACTGGCGCTTCAAGAAGGAGATACTCGATGACTGGCTGGTGAGGGAGGCGAGGACACTTGAGGGGAATGTGCTGGTTATTGACGATGATCCCAATGTGCGTGACCTCCTCACTGACATCGTCTCGGGCCAGGGCTACACTGTGGTCTCGGCTGAGAATGGGGAGAGGGCCATTGAAGAGGTGGGAAGACGACACTTCGACATCATATTCCTGGACCTTGTGCTTCCCGGGATCAGCGGGCTTGAAGCGCTTCATGCTATCAAGGAGAGGGACAAGAGGGCAGTTATTGTCGTCGTCACCGCCTATGGTGATGACCCCATTGCCCTCGAGGCCATGTCAATGGGGCCCCTTTTGCTTATAAGGAAGCCATTTAAAGTGGGTGACATAAAAGAGGTGCTCAATATGGTGGTGGCGAGGCGGTAGAGAAAGGATGTCGCCGGTAGAGAGGTCAATATGGTGGGAGCGCTGGTCGCCGGAGTATTCGCCTTCCTGGTCTGTCTCCTCTTCGAGTGGGTATCCCTGAGGGGGGCACGGTGGAGAAAGCAGGCGATAATCATTATGGCGATCGCCCTCGGCGGTTATGCCTTCTATTCAGCCTGCTTTGGGCAGCCGAGATTTTTGCTGCCCGCCCCTCTAGTATACTTCGGCTGGGTTCTCGTGTCCCTCTCAGCTTTTCTATTCTGCTATTCCCTTTTCCTTGAGATCCCCTTTTCCAAGACCTATGCCAAACCTGGGGTCGGCGATGAGCTGGTAACAAGCGGAACCTGGGCCCTTATTCGCCACCCAGGGGTTATATGGTTTGCCCTTCTCTTAGCAGGGCTCATCCTGGTCGCCAGAACAAGGGTCCTCCTTATCGCTGCCCCTGTATGGCTGGCCCTAGATATAGTCCTTGTAGTCATTCAGGACAGGGTCTTCTTTCCCAGGATGTTACCTGAGTATCACCAATACCAGCAGGAGACGCCCATGTTCATCCCCACTTAGGAGGAGCATGGGCTGTTTTTTGAAAACACCAAGGGCAAAGGAGGGCGCAAGATGAGCAGTGCAGCGGAGCTACTTCAACAGGGAAAGACAAAGGAGCTGTGGCAGAAGTACTGCGGGTTTATAGACCTGAGCATCGGTGATTTCATGGATATCCAGAATCGATTGCTGGTGGAGCAGCTTGAGCTATTGAGGAACTGCGAGCTGGGCTTGAAGGTGATGAGGGGCGCAAGGCCGAGGACTGTCGAGGAGTTTCGGAGCCAGGTGCCCCTGACCACCTATGCGGACTACTGCCCCGAGCTGCTCGAGAAGAGGGAGGATGTCCTCCCTGAGAAGCCAATATTCTGGCAGAGGACCAGCGGCAGAAGCGGGGAATACCCTTTCAAGTGGGTCCCTGTAGGTAATAGCCTCTTTAGAGAGATAGGGGTTTACTCTGTTGCAGTTATAGTGTTCGCATCATGCAATAAACGGGGCGACTTCAACATAGGGGGACATGACAAAATACTCTACAGCATGGCCCCCCCACCCTACTGCAGCGGTGTGCTGTCGCACGCTATCCTTAATGAACTCCCGGTCAAGATGCTCCCACCTGAGGAAAAGGCCGAGCAGATGTCCTTTCAGGAGAGGATGCAGGCAGGCTTTTCTATGGCCCTCACTGAAGGAATGGATATCGCCTTCGGCCTTTCCAGCGTCCTCGTGGCCGTAGGGGAACAGTTCAGCCAGGGAACAACAAGAGGCAACCTCTCTAACTTCCTATCCCATCCGAGGGCCTGGCCAAGGGTGGCAAAAGGCCTTATCAGGAGCAAGCTGGCGAGGCGGGAGCTTCTTCCGAAGGATATATGGCCGCTTAAAGGGCTGACATCGACTGGCATGGACAGCTCGGTATATAGAGAGAAACTCAAGCATTACTGGGGACAGTATCCCCTCGAAACCTACGGCTGCACCGAGTTCTCGATAGTCGCAATGCAGACCTGGGAGCGCGAGGGTATGACCCCTGTGCCCACGCTCACCTTCTACGAGTTTATTCCCGAGGATGAATACTGGAGGTCGATGGAGGACAAGAGCTATCAGCCACGCACAGTGGCACCAGACGAACTTGAGGCAGGACATAAGTATGAGATGGTGCTTACCAGCCTCCAGGGGGGACCATTTGTCAGATACAGAATCGGCGATATGATAAAGGTAACCGCGCTTAGAAATGAGAAGCTCGATATAGATCTCCCTCAGATGGTCTTCGATTCTCGCATTGACGGGATTATTGACATCGGTGGCTTTACCCGCCTCACAGAAAAGACAATCTGGCAGGCGATCGAAGACACAGGGCTCGCTTACCAGGGGTGGACAGCAAGGAAGGAACTAACGGAGGAGCCGACCCTGCATGTTTATATAGAGATGAGGGATCAAAGCGAATACGCTGAAAAGGTCAGGCTTGCCATCCACCAAAACCTGAAGGAGATGGACAAAGACTATGCAGACATCGAGGATATGCTGGGGCGTCAGCCATTAGAGGTAACCCTGCTCCCAAAGGGGGTATTTCAAAGGTATATGATGGAGCAGCAGGCAAAGGGCGCTGATCTGGCCTTCCTGAAGCCTCCCCAGGTGAACGCCCCCGACGAGGTGATAAACCGGCTTATATACGGATAGGAGGACAGCCTCCATGTACCTCAACATCAGCACCATCCTCCCCCTTGCCGCTATTACTGGCTACATTGTGCTCATCGTGCTTATAGCCCGACAGAGCACCAAGAGGACGGTTAACCGACTTTTTATCAGCTATACCTCTGTACTGCTGCTATGGGCACTCTGCTCTTTCATGGTGCACGCCAATCTCCCCATTATGAGCACCCTCTTCTGGAATAAGCTCATGATGGTGGTATTGCCCTTTGGCTCCATTATCCTGTTTCAATTTGCGCATGCCTACATCAGAAAACCGGTACCCGGATGGTCACTCATCCTGGGTTACGGGCTATGCTCTCTGCTTATAATCCCCACCGTCATGGGCTATTCTATAGCGTATTCCTATTTCAGCGATGGGGTGCTTCATTACGGGTATGGGATTGGAATGTATGTCCTCGGTGGTATAATTGCCCCCTTCATGTTAGCTGTCGCTTATGATCTGATCAAGGAATTTCACAGAGCAAAAGACCCCTTTGTTCGCAACCGGGTTGCCTACCCCCTGGCAGGCATCATCATAATGCTCCTGCTCTCCTCGACCAACTTCATATCCAACTGGGGACAGTATTCCATCGACCAGATTGCTAACCTGATAAACGCCGTCTTAATCTCCTATGCCATGCTCAGGTATAAGCTCTTCGACATCTCCCTCGCCTTCAGGAGAGGCTTCCTCTATATAATAGTTACCGCGGCCATCACCGCCGCCTATATCCTTCTAATGATACTTCTCCAGGATGCCCTCCATCTCCAGACCGGATACAGTGTCGCAGTCACCGCCGTTATCACCGCTATCTTCGTCGTCCTCCTCTACCAGCCCCTGCTTAATATCACCAGGAGGTGGATCGACAGGCTCTTCCAGAGGGAAGAATACGACTTTCGCCAGACGCTCAAGACATCAAGCCAGGTGATGACCTCCATGCTCAATCTCGACGAGCTTGGTGAATGGCTACTGGAGAAGCTCACCCGAACAATAGGGCCTGAAAAGGCAGGGCTTTTCCTGCTTGATGAACAAACACATAGCTACCGCCCCAGGATGCTGAGGGGTTATGGGCCCGGTGTGGGTGAAGGGTGGAGGGCTGACAGCCCTCTTATAAGGTGCCTTGAGGAGATGGACCATCCCCTGACCAGGGAGGAGATGGAGCGACTCCCCCTTCTTAGAGGCCTCTGGAAATCTGAGAGGGAGGAGCTTGAGAGGCTTGATGTCGGGGTGTTTGTCCCCTTAAAGACCAAGGGAAGGCTCATCGGGATGCTCCTCTTCGGCAAGAAGAGGAGCGAGGACATCTATACCGTTGAGGACCTCGAACTCCTATCAACCCTTGCCAACCAGGCATCGGTGGCCATTGAGAACGCCAGGCTCTATGAGGAGGCCAAACATACCGCAGAGAGGCTCTCGGTAATAGGGGAGCTGACCAGGATCGCAGGCTCCAGTCTGAATATCAGGGAGGTATACCAGTCATTCGCCAGTGAGCTCAAGAGGCTGATCGATTTCGACCAGCTAAGCATCAATCTTATAGATGAGGATGAGGGGGCGCTCAGGGTCCTGGCCATTTCCCAGGAGGAGCCACATAATATGGAGGCCGGGGATGCAATACCGCTTGAGGGCTCGGGGGCCCAATGGGTTTTTCTAAACAGGAGGCCAATGATAGAGGGAGACCTTGCAAAGGAGCGCCGATTTCCTACCGATGAGCTTCTACTGAATGAAGGCTTTCGCTCCGTCATGCGTCTCCCCCTGATGACAATGGGGAAGGTATTCGGCACATTCAATCTCAGGAGCAAGCGCCCCAATGCCTATAGTGAGGATGAGATGGAGATGCTGGAGCAGGTCGCAGGCCAGTTAGCGGTCGCTATCGAGAATACCCGTCTTTATGAGGAAACGAAAAGGGCTTGTGAGGAGCTGAGGACAGCTCAGGACTTCCTCATCCAGTCGGAGAGGCTGAGGGCCCTGGGGGAGATGGCTGGAGGGGTCGCCCATGACTTCAACAATATCCTGGCAGCTATACTGGGCCGGGCACAACTGGCCCTTGAGGATACAAGGGATGAGAATGTCAGGAAGGGGCTGGAGATTATCGAGAGGGCAGCCCTCGATGGTGCCGAGGCGGTGCGCCGTCTCCAGGACTTCACCAGGGTGAGGACAGACCATAGCTTCGAACTGGTGGATGTAAACAGGGTTGTTGAGGGAGCTGTGGAGATGGTGGAGCATCGCCGCGCTGAGAGGCAGGAGACAGGGGGAACACCTATCGCCATCACCGTCAACCTGAGGGAGGCCCCCCCTGTTGAGGGCAACGCCGGGGAGCTCAGGGAGGCGCTGGTAAATGTTATGCTGAATGCAATTGACGCCATGCCCGACGGGGGAAAGCTAACTGTAAAGACCAGCAAGGAGGATAGCTGGACGGTAATGACCGTGAGCGATACCGGGGTTGGCATGTCGGCTGAGATGAAGGCCAGGGTCTTCGACCCATTCTTCACCACCAAGGGGGAGGTCGGGGTCGGGTTGGGCCTGAGCGTTACCTACGGAATTATCACCAGACACGGGGGAAGGATAGATGTGGAGTCGAGGCCGGGAAAGGGTTCAACCTTCCATATCAGGCTCCCCAAAGCTACATCTACCAATAGGAAAGAGCCCCCCACCGAGCCTGAATACAAAACGAGAGAGGCTACCATACTTGTTGTTGATGATGACCAGCAGATCAACGACATCCTCAAACTAATGCTCACCCAGCTAGGGCACAGGGTCTCTCTCGCATCCAGCGGCGAGGAGGCCCTCCAGAAGCTCAAAAACGGTGGATTTGATCTGGTGATTACCGACCTGGGGATGCCCGGCATATCAGGTAAAGAGATCGCACATGAGGTAAAGAGGGGGGCAAATACCCCGGTCATCCTCATCACCGGATGGGGGGTCCAGATAGATGAGGAGGAGATGCGAAGGATAGGGGCCGACGGCCTTATCTCAAAGCCATTCAGCAAGAAGGACCTCGCAGCCCAGCTTAGTCGCCTCTTGGGTGCAGGGGTTAAAAACCCTTGACCTCAAAACCCGATCTTATTCCCTGATCCTCCTAAGCTCTATCGTGACCAGATTCCACTTGTCCATGCAGTCCATCTCAATGACATCGGGGTCCCCCCACTCCGCAGGGAACCCTCCCCCCATCTGGAGCATGATGATGTACGGGAAGAGGTCATGGTAGAAGAAGCCACAGAGCCCACCGCTTGAGTGTCCGCTGAGTTCGATCTGGTCCCCTACCTTGTGGCCTGCGCTGCAAAAGCCCTTCACCCCCTTTATGGTGCCAACCACCCTATATCCAATCCTCTCCTCTGCCATATCCACTCACCTCCTCAGGGCCTCCTCTGGACGGAAGCCCTTTATATACTCTATCGCCTCTGCACAAACGAAGAGGGAGCCAGTGGCCAAGACAAGGTCATCCCTCCCTGCCATCTCCAATGCCTGAGAGGCCGCAAGCGAAACGCTTTCGCTAACCTTTGTCTTGACCCCCAATCTTTGGAATTCGGCAAGGATCACCCGGGGCTCTACCGCACGTGGGTGGCGGGAGCGGGTAACAATGACCTCATCGAAGGATTGAAGCTCCCCCGCTATCCCTCGTATATCCTTATCATAGGAGGTGCCGATTATTAGGATGGAGCGCTCAAATCTGAAGTATCGCTCCATCGTCTGAACGAGCCTCCTCGCCGAGTCTCGGTTATGGGCACCATCAACAACGAATACAGGCTCCCGCCTCAATATCTCCATCCTCCCCTGCCAGCGAACCCGTGAAAGCCCTGATGCGATGTCATGGGAAGAAACCCCGAGCTCCTCAAGGGCGGCGACGGCGGTGGCAGCATTCTCCAGCTGGTGGTCCCCAATAAGGGGGATTGTGAGGTCATGAGATGTCCTCCCCATCACCCTGAAGGACTGCCCCCAGAGGCCGGAAGCCCCCCCCTCCCAGGTAACATCCCTCCCAACCATGACGAGCTTCGCACTCTTCTCCCTTGAGCTATCCTCTATCACCCGTGCCGCCTCCTCCCTTTGTGGTGATGATATGACCGTAACCCCCCTCTTTATGATCCCAGCCTTCTCTCCTGCTATCCTGGCGATGGAATCGCCAAGGACAGCGGTGTGATCCAGGCTTATCGAGGTTATGACCGAGACATCGGGTTTCACCACATTTGTGGCATCAAGCCTCCCCCCAAGCCCAACCTCGAGAACCTGAAAATCAACCTTCCTGTCCCTAAAATAGGCAAAGGCCATAGCGGTCAGTATCTCGAAGGTTGTGAGTTGCCCGTAGGCACTCTCGCGATTTACAGCCTCAATATCCGGCCTCAACCTCTCTACAAGGGAAGAGAACTCACCCTTTTTGATCTCATCGCCGTCGACCCTTATCCGCTCCCTGAAGGTATGCAGGTGCGGGGAGGTGTAGAGCCCTGTTCTATATCCAGCAGCATGAAGTGATGAGGCGATCATGGCGGCTGTGCTCCCCTTCCCCTTACTCCCAGCTACATGAACCGACCTTGAAAGAAGGTGAGGGTTCCCCAGCCGCCCGAGGAGCTCCTCCATCCTCCTCAGGTCAAAGTTACTCGAGGCATAGAGGAGAGCGGGCTTCTTCTCATAATCGGTAAAGCCCTGGATATAATCCAGCGCAGCCTGATACCTCAATTGAGCGCCTTCACGGGGTTTGCTTAAGGTTAGCAGGGGGGGGTGGGGATGTCAATATAAGGGGTTAGCGGATGAGAGCCTCTCCAGGGCCAGCTCCTCATGGTGAAAAGCCTCCTCCAGGATATGGTCAACAAGCTCATCGAAGCGGCGTCCCATTGGTTCAATGAGCTTTGATACCCCTTCCATTCCCTTTATCTGGTCGACGGCACAATCGAGGTCCATCATGGCGGATGCCCAGCCATCCACCCCTATATGGCTCAGGTTAGGGAGCCTGAGGGCATCCTTTATGACCTCGGAAAGGCTGGTGACCAACACCAAGATGCCCTGGGTGAGGGTCTCTTCATCGGTAGCTATTTGAGTCCTCCATATTCAATCGATCAAGTTTAAGACCTAGTACCACCTGCTTCAAGACAGAAATGGGACAAATTTCGGGGAAATAGGCTCACTTTTTATGAACCTTTCGGGCCATGGGCTAGATAAGCCCCCTCTTGTAGGCCTCTGATATTGCCTGTGCTCTATCCCTCACCCCGAGCTTATCGAAGATGCTCCTCACCCCTCTCTTAACGGTGGTCTCGCTCAGGTAGAGCGTGGATGCTATCTCCCTGTTGGTTGCCCCAGAGGAGACAAGGTTCAGTATATCCATCTCACGAGGTGAGAGGGAGGAGCGCTGGTTATCCGTCCTTGCCAGGGTGGCGAATCTGTTGAACAGCCCCCGGCTCAATGACGGGTCAAGCGGGGACTGCCCCTGGTAGGCGGAGCGGATCGCCACTATAAGCTCCTCTCTTCTGGCATCCTTTAGTAGATAGCCAACAGCCCCCGCCTCGATCGCCTGGGAAAGGTATTCCTCACCATAGAGGGTGAGGACGACGATGTTTAAAGGTTTATGGCTTTCCTTCAACCGCCGGATGCTATCGATGCCACCCATCCGTGGCATCCTCATATCCATAAGGACAACGTCAGGGGAGAGGAGCTCCGCCTTTGAAAGCGCCTCCACCCCATCAACAGCATCACCTACCACCTCTATATCATCCTCAAGCTCTATTATCCTCCTGAGCCCCTCCTTCACCACAGGGTGGTCATCTACAAGGAGGACCTTGATCGGGCTCATCTTTCACCTCCTAAAAGGATTGCTCCCCGGCCTTGCCGGAGAGCAAACTTAAATCTAGCTCGGCGGCAGCCCGGCTATCATAGCTAAACCTTAGACCCGTGGCTTTGCGCCCCCCAATTTCTTGGGGTTTGCCTTTTTCGCCTTTCTGACCGATCGTAGCCTATCGGATAGCGTTTGTCAACCGTATAACAGCAGGTGGTATAATATATGAAATCGCTGCTGAGGGTTTGGGTTGTTTACACACCTCCATGTTCACACCGAATACAGCCTCCTGGATGGAATGTGCCAGATTCCAAAGCTGGTCTCCAGGGCCAGGGAGCTTGGCATGGAGAGCCTTGCTATCACCGACCACGGCAATATGTATGGTGCCATCGATTTCTACCTGAAGGCCAAGGAGGTCGGGATAAAGCCGATCATTGGCTGTGAGCTCTACCTCTCCCCATCCCACCGCCAGAGCAAGGGACCACTGGAGAAGAGCCCCTATCATTTAACCATGCTCGCCAAAGATATGGAGGGGTATCAAAACCTTATACAGCTTGTAACCAAGTCCCAGCTTGAGGGCTTCTACTATAAGCCGAGGGTGGACAGGGAGCTACTATCACACCACCACCGTGGTCTTGTTGCCCTCTCGGGGTGCCCCAATGGGGAGGTGCCCCGTCTCCTCAGGGAGGGGAGGGAAGAGGAGGCAAGGGAGGCTGCCCTCTATTATAAGGAGCTCTTCGGCGACTACTTCATCGAGATCCAGATGCACCCTATCCCGGAGCTTATCGAGCTCAACCAAGGGCTCATCTCGATAGCGAGGGGGCTTGGGCTCCCCATAGTTGCCACCAATGATGTCCACTATGTCTATAAAGAGGATGCCCCCGCCCACGACCTCCTCCTCTGCATCCAGACAAACTCCACCATCTACGACGAGAAGAGGATGAAGATGGCGGGGGACTTCTTCTATCTCAAAAGCGCTGATGAGATGGGTGAGCTATTCTCCGAGCTTCCAGATGCAATTTCAAACACAGAGCGTATTGCCGATATGTGTAATCTCGAGCTTGAGTTCGGTCGCCTCCACCTCCCTGAGGTCGAAACCCCGCAGGGCAAAACAGCAGACGATTATCTCTCAGACCTCTGCTGGGAGGGGGTGAGACGCCGCTATCAGGAGCCGACCCCCGAGGTTCATGATAGGCTCTCCCATGAGCTTGAGGTCATCAGGAAGACCAACTTCGCCGATTACTTCCTGGTTGTCTGGGACATCATCTCATTTACTAGGAAGGAAAATATCCTCTTTGGGGTGAGGGGGAGCGCAGCGGCGAGCATCGTCCTCTACTGCCTCGGGATAACCGATATAGACCCCCTTTTCCACAGGCTTGTCTTTGAGCGCTTCCTCAATGTTGAGCGAAGGGAGATGCCCGATATAGACCTCGATTTTCAGGATGACCGAAGGGACGAGGTCATAAGATATGTCTCGCAAAAATATGGCCCGGACCATGTCGCCCAGATAATCACCTTCGGCACCCTTGGGGCAAGGGCGGTGATCAGGGATGTGGGGAGGGCACTGGGGATGCCCTACGGGGATGTCGATCGGGTAGCAAGGCTTGTCCCCTTTGGGCTGACCCTTGAGAGGGCGATCGAGGAAAGCAGGGAGCTAAATAGCCTTTATCAGCGTGATGCCACGGTTAACTACCTGGTTGACTCCGCAAGGAAGCTTGAGGGCATCGCCCGCCATGCCTCAACCCACGCCGCTGGGGTGGTAATATCGAAGGAGCCCCTGACCCGCTATGTCCCCCTCCAGAGGCCCCCGGGGGAGGGAGTGCAGGGGACCCTCATGACCCAATTCAGCATGGAGAGCATCGCCCAGATAGGGCTCCTGAAGCTTGACCTCCTCGGGCTCGTGAACCTGACCATCCTTCACAGGGCCAGAGAGACTATAGCCAGAACAAGGGGGATTGAGATTAGTCTCCAGAACATCCCCCTCGATGATGAGAAGACCTTTGAGCTCCTGTCCTCGGGGGAGACAACCGGTGTATTCCAGCTTGAGGGGACTGGGATGCGCCGCTATATAAAGGAGCTGAGGCCAACCTCCCTGAGCGATATAGCCGCCATGATCGCCCTGTATCGGCCAGGGCCGATGCAGCATCTCCCCACCTTTATCAAGGCGAAGCACGGCCTGGAGCCGGTTCACTACCCCCACCCTACCCTCTCCGAGATACTGGAGGAGACATACGGCGTCATCGTCTACCAGGACCAGGTCCTCCTCATAGTCCAGGCCTTCGCTGGATACTCCCTGGGTGAGGCGGATATATTCCGAAAGGCGATGGGGAAGAAGATACCGGAGGCGATGAGGAGAGAGCGAAGGAACTTTATCGACGGGGCCTCGGGGAAGGGGTTCTCCAGGGGGGTTGCCGAGGAGGTCTTTGAGCTCATCGAGCCGTTCGCAGGCTATGCCTTCAACAAGGCCCACAGCGTGAGCTATGCCATGATCGCCTACCAGACGGCATACCTCAAGGCGAATTACCCCGTTGAGTTCATGGCAGCCCTCCTCACCATGCATATGGGTCAGCCGGACAAGATCCGCTCTGCGGTATCCGAGTGCCGTCGATTGGGGATAGGGGTGCTCCCACCAGATATAAACAAGAGCAGCATCGAGTTCACTATTGAGAAGGACTCCATCCGCTGGGGGCTTTCGGCGGTAAAGAATGTCGGCCCATCCGCAATCGAGCCTATCATCGCTACCAGGGAAAGGGATAGAGCATTTATGTCCATTGAAGACCTTTGCCGAAGGGCTGACCTCAGGGGGATGAACCGCAGGGCCCTGGAGAGCCTTATCAAGGTGGGTGCATTGGACGAGCTTGGGAGCCGAGGGGCCCTCCTCGGCAATATAGAGCGTATCCTGTCTTTATCGCAGAGGGAGCAGCAGCTTAAAGAGACAGGGCAGGTAACGATGTTCGACCTCTTTGGGGTGAGTATGCCCATGCCTGGCCTCGAGCTGCCGGATATAGACGCCCCTACAGAGGAGAAGCTCACATGGGAGAGGGAGCTACTGGGGGTCTATCTATCGGAGCACCCCTTCGCCCATGCCGCCCCAAAGCTCCTCAACCTCACCGATACCTTCTGCGGACAGGTCGATGAGGAGATGGACGGCGAGAGCGTGATCCTGGCGGGGGTGGTGACTGCGGTAAAAGAGCTATTTACCAGGGAAAGGCGCCCCTTCATCTCGGCCACAATAGAGGACCTGGATGGGAGCATCGAGGTTACCGCCTGGCCAGAGGTCTATGAACACACCAGGGAATTGTGGCAGGAGGGGAAAATCCTCCTCGTCCAGGGGAGGGTGAGGGCCAGGGGGGACAGGCTAGGACTAATATGCGACGGGGTCAAGAGCTACGAGATGGCTGAGGCGCCAAGAAGGAGCCTCCTCATCAGGATCGCCCAGACAAGCGATGAGGGGGAGGATATAGCACGCCTTCATCAGGTCTTCGATCTCCTGAAGCTATACAAGGGTGAGGATGAGGTGCATCTCGCCATTCTTGAGAGGGATGGGGTGGTAAACCTTGAACTACCTGAACTCACAACAGGCTACTGCCCGGAGCTTCACCGCCTGCTCACCGCCCTCGTAGGAGAGGACGGGGTGATAATTAAATAACCTTTCGACCTAAATGTAAAAAAGACTAGTGGCAATTTAGGCTTGACGCCAAGATGGTTTAATGATAGGGTTAGCATATAAGATATATTTTATCCAATATTCAAGTATTAAATTCTCCCCAATATACCGCTGACGTTAAGACTTAGGAGGAGGTAGATGAAAGCTGATTTGCAAGACGTCATCCTCTACCTAATCTACAACGCTCAATATCCTCCTACCAAGACCTCCCTCATGAAGCTCGGCTATATGGCTGACTATTATTATTGGCAGCTCTATGGCGAGCAGATGACGGATTGCGAGTATGAACCTGGCAATTATGGTGTTTTTTGCCACAAGATTCCAAATACGGCAGAATCCATGGACAAAAAAGAGTTGAAGCTAACGATGTTCCTTTTTGGTTCTGGTTACCAGCTAAATTACCAACCCGGGCCTGAACCTGCTACTCAGCCCGAATTAACTGATGAGTGTTTACAAGTCCTCAGAAAGGTTATTGTCAAACATAGTGGGCAAAGGCTACCTGCTTTGAAGCGCTCCCACTATGACACAGAGCCGATGCAGGCTGTAAGAGTCAAGGGAGAGAATCTGGACATGTCCAAAATACAGGTCAGGCCTAAGACAAAAGATCACCCACGCATGAAAGAGCTTCAACAGCATATCTCGGGAGTGGATTTTACTGTTAAGGGCTCTCCCGAGGAGCGAGCAGAGCATCGGCAGGAGATAATGAGAGCACTCTCTGTGGCACGGAAGCGTGCTAATACAGCGAGGCTTGGGGTTGGCAAGTAGCTCTATCGGAAATGCTTTTTCTCGATATGGTATTACTGGCCGCAAAATTCAGTGTGGCGAAATATATCTAATCGCTGATAATCTTATTGTATTGCCTAAAGCACGGCTTCCTTCACGGCCTAGGCGTGAGCCACATGAGAGTAGGCCAGTATTAATTCTCCAAACCGATCTCGACAACGATGACCCCCTCTTCCAACTATCCTCATTGCTCCCCTTTCACACAGAACCGATCTCCAAGATCAAAGGGATTTCAAATTATTGGCTAGGCAGGCTGGTTTGGAGCATGACAGCATAGTTCAATTAGGTCTAGTTCAGCCTGTTAATAAGATAGATTTACAAGGGATGCCTTCGGCAAAGTGGATGACATGACGATGAACGACATTGATGCTGTGCTTGCAGCCAATTTAGGGTTAATTGAGAGACCCTAACCCCGACAAGTCTAAGTTCTCTACGAAGGGTATGTTTAGCCTTTGCCAAGTTGATAAGGCTCAGATGAATGCAATGCATGCTTTCTACCACTGAACAAACATAGGCATTACCACATGAACATAGTTATCCGAGGCGGTGGGGCGGATGACCCCGGGGCTTGAGGGGGAGGTAATCTCCAGTGCTACATTGCCACCATGAAGCACGCTCAGGACATCAGTGAGATAACGGCTATTGAAGGCGATCTTGGCCTCATCCCCATCCACAATGGCATCTATCTCGCCGATGTTGTCCCCCACCTCCTCAGCCCTTGCTGAGATGGTTACCCTTCCAGCCATCCCCCCCTCCCCCGGCGTTATCTGAAGGCGGATAATGCTGCTTCCATCTCGTGCGAAGATGGAGGCGGTTCTTGTCGCCCTCAAAAACTCGGAGGCATCAACCACAGCCCTTGTGCCGTAGCTCTGGGGGATGAGCTGGGAGTAATTGGGGAATGTCCCCTGGATTAGCTGGGAGACAAGTTCTATATCCTTTAGACGCACGAGCATCTGGCTCCTCTGGGGATTTATAACCAGCTCCACAGGCTCCTCCTCGGATGCGACGAGCCTGGATAGTTCACCAAGCGTCCTCGCCGGGATAATCACCACCTCCCTCTCAGCGACCGGCGAGAGGCTAGGGGCCTTGTAGACCGCGAGCCTGAAGCCATCGGCAGCGGCGAAGGTGATGGTATCCCCCTCAAACTCTGCCTGAACCCCTGTCAGAACAGGGCGGGTCTCCTCAGTAGCAGCGGCAAAGGCAACACGAGAGATCGCCGCTCTAAGCTCCTCCGGGTCAAGCCTCGCCTCAAGCCCTGGGGTCGGGGTGGGGATTGGGGGAAAATCCTCAACATCCATCCCGCTTATCCTCGCCTCATACCTGGCACAGCGAAGCTCCAGGACGCTGGCTCGGGGGAGGAGGCTTATATCCACCCTATCATTGGGGAGGGTGTTGATGAAATCGGTGAGGAGCCTTGCAGGTATGGTGATAGCCCCCTCCTCCTCGATCTCAGCACCGACCCACGAGCTTATGGCGACCTCAAGGTTGGTGGCAGCAAGCTTCAGCCTGCCCCCATCGGTAGAAAGGAGCACATTCCCTGTTATGGGAAGGGTGGGCCTGGTCGCCACCGCCCTCCCTACAATGCCCAATCCCCGGCTCAACCTCTCTTGAAGACAAGATAGCTTCATCACATACCCCCAGATATTAGTGGCAGTAGTATACAACACTTTCAGACTTATCTCAAGTGCATCCTTTATTAGACTGCTTCCTCAGGAGGTAGTATAATTTTCAAAAGCCTAACCCTGGAGGAAGGACTATGGAGTTTGAAGAGATCATCTATACCAAGGAAGAAGGTATCGCTACCATCACGCTAAACCGGCCCCAGAACCTGAATGCGACGAGCCCGAAGATGATAGAGGAGTGGCTGGCAGCAGCAGAGGACGCC
>DAOWNJ010000030.1 GCA_030642645.1 Dehalococcoidia bacterium
CACTCCAACACACCCCTCCCGGCAAGGGAGGCGAGATTCAGCTCACCGATGGCCTCGGCCTCCTTCTCAAAGAGGAGCCGATATATGCCTGCGAGTTCGATGGGATACGCCATGATGTCGGGACACCCCTGGGGCTCATCAAGGCCTCAGTGGCGCTTGCCCTCAAGCGTCCCGAAATCGGGGATGAGTTGAGGGACTATCTGAAGGGGCTCTAGCCCTTCCTCAAAACCGCCAGAAATGCCTCCGGGGGAATCTCAACGCTCCCCACCCTCTTCATCCTCTTCTTACCCTCAGCCTGCTTCTCGAGGAGCTTCCTTTTCCTGGTGACATCACCACCATAGCACTTGGCAAGGACATCCTTCCTCAGTGCCCTGATCGTCTCCCTGGCGATGACCCTGTTGCCAACCGCCGCCTGGATGGGGACATCGAAGAGTTGCCTCGGGATGAGCCCCCTCAGCCTCTCAACCAACCCCCTCCCCTGGCGGCGAGCATCCTCTGCGGGGACGATGAGGGAGAGGGCATCAACCGGCTGGTTATTGACCAGGATGTCCAGCTTCACCAGGTGGGCTTGCCTGTAGCGAGAGACGGCATAATCCATAGAGGCATAGCCCTGGGTTCGGGACTTCAGCTCATCATAGAAATCGATGATCGCCTCTCTCAGGGGGAGCTCATACTGGAGGACCACCCTCTCTTCACCAGCCATCCCCTGGATGTAGTCCATCCTCTTGTATTCACCCCTCCTCCCCCTCACCAGCTCCATTACACTACCAATGTAACCCTGTGGGGTGATAATGCTCACATCTATCCAGGGCTCCATTATCTCCCTTATCTCGCTCTCCGCTGGCATGTCAGTGGGGTTTTTGACTATAAGCTCCCTTCCGTCAGCCGTGACCACATGATAGGCAACGCTCGGGGATGTCCCAAGAACCCCGATCCTATACTCCCTCTCCAGCCTCTCCTGGACGATCTCCATGTGGAGGGAGCCGAGGAACCCGCAACGAAACCCGAAGCCAAGTGCTGAGCTTGTCTCCGGCTCATAGGAGAGGGAGGCGTCGTTAAGCCTCAGCTTATCCAGGGCATCTCGAAGCAAAAGGTAATCGTTACTCTCCAAAGGATAAAGGCCAGCAAATACCATTGGCTTTGCCGGACGATAGCCTGCGAGCGGCTCCACTGCCCCAGCCTCCTCCAGGGTGATGGTATCTCCAACCTGACACTCGGTGATGTTCTTGACCCCGGTGGCGACATATCCAACCTCACCGGTGCCCAATTTCCCTATGGGTGTCAGGTTAGGCCTGAAGACGCCGATCTCAAGCGCCTCAAGAGATCTTCCTGAGGAAACTAGCTTGAGTTGCTTCCCCTTAGAAACCTCCCCATCGAAGACCCTTATATAGGCAATAACCCCCTTATATGGGTCATAGTTTGAATCGAATATCAGGGCCCTTAGCGGCCGATGGGGCTCCCCTCTTGGCGGTGGGACCCTCCCCACAACCACCTCCATGACCTCCCCAACCCCCCACCCCTCCTTTGCCGAGGCGAAGATAATCTCCTCATGAGCGAAACCAAGGGTATGCTCCATCTCCTCCGCCACCCTCTCAGGCTCAGCATTAGGGAGGTCTATCTTATTCACCACAGGAATTATGACCAGGTCATGCTCAAGGGCGATATAGACATTGGCCAGGGTCTGGGCCTGGACCCCCTGGGCGGCATCTACAACCAGAATGGCCCCCTCGCAGGCCGAGAGGCTCCTTGATACCTCGTAGGTGAAGTCAACATGGCCAGGGGTATCGATCAGGTTTAGCTGGTATTCTTCGCCATCGGATGAGCAGTAGTTCATCCTTACCGCCTTGGCCTTGATGGTAATCCCCCTCTCCCTCTCAAGCTCCATCTGGTCGAGGAACTGCTCCTGCATCTGGCGCCTATCGATGGTCCCGGTCATCTCCAGGAGACGGTCGGCAAGGGTGGACTTACCGTGGTCGATATGGGCGATGATGCAGAAGTTTCTTATATAGCTCTGGTCCATTTCAAAGGAATACTAACATAATGGAGGGGTATTCTCAACTTCTCCCGACAATAAAAAGGCCTTCCAGCTTTTTTCTGAAAGGCCTTTTTAACCCTAATAGCAAGGCAAAAGATAAAAAACCAAGGCTTTTTTGGGGGCTTACTCCATCATCCTAGAAGCCAGGATCCCCTGGAGCGAGCCGAGAACGATTATGATGTGGCCAACCCCAAGGCCCATAAACTGCAGCGCCGGCATTCCGGCATACCCCATTGCATGACCCAGAGCCTCAACATTGGCGGGGCCAAATGTCCCCGCGATGAGCGCCGTGTAAACCTCTTCGAACGGCACCAGAAAGTGGCCTGACACCGGAGGCCCTTGTATTACGCCATGGGTCACGACGTTGACCAGCCCTATTAGGCCGCAGACCAGGGCGAGCCAGGCCAATATCGTCCTGGCCCTCTTGCTGCGGAGGAAGTCCCACAGGAGACCGCAGTTCAGCGTGACCACCCCAAGGCCAATGCTGATCCAGAAAGCTGGGGCAAGCCCGCTTATCAGCATAATACTTGCCCCCACCAGCATGAACACGAAGAACCTTGACCCCAGCATCTCCGCCCCGATCCTCTTCTGTATAGCCTCCATATTTTTCCCTCCTTATTGGAATCGGGCTTCTGCTATAAACCTGAATCAATGAGTTCAGGCCTTTGGCCTGACAGAAAGACCTTCATAATACCCCCTGTCAACGAAATCGTGGGGAAGAGGAGACTCGAACTCCTACGCCCTTCGGCACATGATCCTAAGTCATGCTCGTCTACCAGTTCCGACACTTCCCCATGAGCCGCACAGGACTCGAACCTGTAACCCGCTGATTAAGAGTCAGCTGCTCTCCCATTGAGCTAGCGGCCCAACTACGAGAGCTTATACCACAATATAACCCCATAGTCAATACCAAGCTGGGGTTATACCTGGGCCTCAGAGGAGAGCACCCCTCCCACCGCCCAGTTCCCCTTGGAGACATCCTCAAAGATGACGATGGTCTCGTGCGGCGTGGTATGGGCGATGGTGACCACCGCCTCGGTAATTACCCTTGCCAGCTCCGCCTTCTGAGAAGGTGTCCTCCCAGGCCACATCTCCACCCTCACTATCGGCATTCCCGCTACCTCCTTGCTCTAGATTACCTCGAATGTTATACTAAAAAGTCGTGGAGCAAAATGGGGCCGAATAGAGTCAAAACAGGGCCAAGCTGGTGGGACCGACTCAAGATAAGGGTCAAGAAGTTCCTGGGGATGAACATCTTCCTCTGTGATAGCTGCAAGTGGGACTGGCGAGGCTCCTGCCACAATCCGGCCCGCCCAAATGCCACCTGGTGCCCCGATTATGAAAAGCGGGGGAAATAACCACTCACCAGCCAAAGCTCAAACGCTCCGCCAGGGACAATGGCAGCCCTCGCTTTGCCATCCTCTGCTGGGTAACAGCAATGTCATACGGAATACGATAGTGATAGATCGCCCCTTCATCGCTATCATAGATAGCATAGCTAGCCCTAGGGTCTCCATCACGGGGCTGCCCTACCCCGCCTGGGTTTATTATCAGGCGTCTCCCCTCGAGATTAAGTGGGGTATTCAAGGGAAGCCCGCTAAGGAGGCATTGCCCCTCACCCGTGCTCTCGAACATCAGGGGGATATGGGAATGCCCCACAAGGCAGAAGTTGGTCTTAAAGTAAGCGAAGTTGATCCTGGCACTTGAGGTGGAGAGGAGATACTCCCATATCGGCTCGCGAGGGCTCCCATGGACAAGGGTGAAATCTTCACGGCAAATGGTCAGGGGGAGCCCCTCAAGGTATTGAGTCTCACCAGGGCCAAGCTCTCTTGATGTCCACCTGCATGCCGAGGCAGCATCGGGGTTGAAATCGGATATATCGATCCTCCCTATCGCCCCCCAGTCATGGTTTCCGGCAACACAGATATGCTTATATTGACGAAGAAGCCTGATACACTCGTTGGGATCGGGGCCATACCCGACAACATCACCGAGGCACCATATCTCCTCTACCCCACCCCTCCTCTCAACATCATCAAGCACCGCCTCTAGGGCAGCAAGGTTGCTGTGTATATCGGCAATGACAAGGCACCTCACATGGCTAATATATCAGGTTCCCCCCCCCCTGACCAGCGGGTTGTGGTATAATTTTCTTATGAAGGTCCAAGATATAGGGGAGTTCGGGCTTATTGAGCTTGTGGCCGGTATGGTTTCCGGGTCAGGCATATCAGGGAATGTCATCCTGGGGATTGGCGATGATGCCGCCTGCTGGCATGGCGATGCCCCTATCGAGCTCGGGACCACCGATACCCTGGTTCAGGATGTCCACTTCACCCTTGACACCACCACATGGGGGGAGCTGGGCTGGAGGGCCGTGGCCATAAACCTGAGCGACATCGCCGCTATGGGGGGAGTCCCCAGATATGCACTGGTCTCGCTAGCCATACCAGGTGATACCGATGTGGAATCGGTAGCCGAGCTCTATCAGGGGATGCTGGAGCTTGGGCGAAGGTTCGATGTCTCCATAGTCGGTGGGGATATCGTCTCCTCGCCGCTTATTGTGATAGGGGTAACCGTTTTGGGGAGCATAAAGGACCCAGATAGCATCCTCACCCGCTCCGGGGCGGTTTCAGGGGAGAGGATCGCGGTCACCGGATATCTAGGGTCATCTGGAGGGGGGCTCAGGATGCTCAGGGAAGGGCTTTGGTTTGACCAGGAGACCGCTTCCCTCCTGAGGGAGGCCCACCTTCGCCCACAGCCAAGGGTCGTTGAGGGACAGGCCCTTGCCGAAGCGGGGGTAAGGGCCTGCATAGATATAAGCGATGGGCTCATCTCCGATCTCAAAAAGCTATGCCAGGCAAGCAAAGTAGGGGCGAGGATAGAGGCAGAGAGGGTGCCGATCCGCCCCCTCTTGAGATCGGCATTCCCCACCAGCTACCTTGAGCTTGCCCTCTCCGGCGGTGAGGACTATGAGCTCCTCTTCACCGCAAGCGAGGAGGTGGTGACGGGGCTCAGGGAAATACTGAGCTCGCCTGTAGCGGTAATCGGTGAGATAATCGAGGATGAGCCTGGAAGGGTTGCCGTATTTGATCGAGATGGCAAAGAGATCGGACTGGATAGCGAAGGATGGGAACACTTCGCTCAAGCTCATAAGTGAGAGCCCATCCCACACCCAGAGGATCGGGGTGAGGATAGGGGAGCTAGCCAGGGCAGGGGATATAGTGCTGCTCGTGGGAGGCCTGGGAACGGGGAAGACCTGCCTTGCCCAGGGGATCGCCTGGGGGCTGGGCGTCGAGGAATATGCCGTAAGCCCATCATTTGTGCTCATCAGGGAGTATCAGGGGAGACTCCCCCTATATCATATTGACCTCTACCGCATCGAAGGGATTGAGGAGGTCGAGGGCCTTGGGCTTGAGGACTATCTACATGGCAAGGGTGTCTCGGTGGTGGAGTGGGCGGAGAGGGGAATGAGCCTGGTGCCTCGTGAGCACATACTCATCAATATGCGCTATATCTCCTATAATAAACGCAGCCTCTCGCTTATGCCAAGAGGGGAACGCTATATGGAGATGCTCAGGGCGATTGGGGGTGATTGGGACTGCAGCTCGCAATAGATACATCAACAGAGACCGCCTCCGTCGCCCTTTCAAATGCCGCGGAGATAGTTAGTGAGATGAGCTGGCATGTGGGGCGCAATCATACTACTGAGCTTATGGTTAACCTGACCTACCTCCTAAGGCAGACGGGGGTGGGGCCGGCATCTATCGATGCGGTCTTTGTTGCCAGGGGACCGGGGAGCTTCAATGGGCTCAGGGCCGGGGTGGGAACCGCCAAGGGGCTGGCGTTCTCGTTGGGAGTCCCTATCATAGGGATAGGCACCCTTGAGGTTGAGGCCTTTCAGCATGCCCGAAGTGCCCTCCCTATCTGCCCTGTGTTTGATGCCGGTCGCGGTGAGATCGCCGTTGCCCTATTTCAGCAGCAAGATGGCAAATGGCTCAAGCTCTCCCAGGAGCACATCACCACCGCTCAGGGACTTCTCTCCGAGATCGAGGGCAGGACTATCTTCTGCGGCAGGATCCCCACCCATATCATCTCCCAGATCGAGGAGACACTGGGGATGAGGGCCATAATCGCTGGGGGGGCGGCGAGGCTGAGGAGGGCGGGCTATCTCGCCGAACTCGGCTGGATGAGGCTTGAGAGTGGGGAGCTCGATGATGCAGCCACCCTCGAGCCCCTCTACCTTCGCCGTCCTGTAATAACCATCAAGGAGAGAGCATGAGCCTCTGGAAGGAACCCACAGTATCCACCAGTGAGACCTACAACATGTGCTTTGCCTGTGGCAAGGACAACCCCATAGGCTTAAAGCTCGAATTCCAGGAGGAAGGTGATGTTGTGAGGTCTGAATTCACCCCCAGCGAGCTTCACGAGGGATGGCCCGGGTTTGTTCACGGGGGGATCCTGAGCACCATCCTCGATGAGGCCATGGGCTATGCCACAATCCTTCAGGGGATAAATTGCGTAACCGCCAAGATGGAGGTCAGGTTGAGAAAACAGGCACCGGTGGGAGAGAGGCTCCTCATCAGCTCCTCTATATCTCATAGAACGAAGAGGCTCATTGAGACAGAGGCTACACTGAGATTAGAGGATGGCTCACTGGTGGCGGAAGGCAAGGCTATGCTCTATGTGGTCAAATAGGAGGGAGAAATGGAGATAGCGATTATTGTTCTGGTTATAGTTTTGATTGTGGTCCTTCTTTGGCATATACTAGAGAGCAGACGGGCCGGGAGGGAGCAGGCCGATACCCTGGGGACTCAGCTAAGAGAAGACCTAACAAAGACAGTAGGCGATAGGTTGGACAGCGCCACAAGGGTCTTCGGAGATGTCCAGAGGGGTCTCGGGGAACTCTCCGCTGCCACAAACAAGGTCATCGAGGTTGGTAGGGACATCTCAAGTCTCCAGGAGATATTGGGGCCACCGAAGCTGCGCGGCGGCTTTGGGGAGCTTCTTCTGGAGAACCTCCTTCAAAACATACTTCCACCAACCTCTTATGACACCCAGTACAGGTTCAGCGATGGCACTAAAGTGGATGCGGTTATCAAGCTGCCCAGAGGGCTGGTCCCTGTTGATTCCAAGTTCCCATTGGAGGACTTTCAGCGCCTCAGGGAGGCCCAGTCCGATGAGGAACAGAGGGCACTTCGCAGGGACTTCACCCGTAGTGTGAAGAGGCACATCGATTCCGTCTCCAAATACATCCTGCCGGACGAGGGGACATTTGACTTCGCCCTGATGTATATCCCGGCGGAAAACGTCTACTATGAGACGATAATCAGGGATGAGTCATTAGGGGAGGAGAAGAGCATCTATTCCTACTCTCTCCAGAAAAAGGTATTCCCTGTCTCACCAAATAGCTTCTATGCCTACCTTCAGGCCATTGTGCTTGGCTTGAAGGGCCTGCGTGTAGAACAAAGCGCTCGCGAAATCGTAAACCGTCTGGACAGGCTACAAAGCGACTTTCAGCGGTTTCAAAGGGATTTCCAAATCTTGGGCGGGCACCTTTCCGATGCCAAGAGGAAATACGATGATGCAGACAAAAAACTGGAAGGCTTCAGCGATAAATTACTCAGCGCAAGCCAAATCCCTTTTGCAGAGCTAGAGGGAGATGAGAATACAGAGAACCCTGGTTCTAATTAAGCCCGATGCCCTTCAGAGGGGGCTTGTTGGTGAGATCATCTCCCGCCTAGAGGAGAGGGGGCTGAAGATTGTGGCCATAAAGATGCTCCAGATGGATGAGAAGCTGGCAAGGAAACACTATCAGGTTCATGAGGGGAAGTCATTCTTCGAGAGTCTTCTGGAGTTTATGACCTCAGGCCCCCTCGTCGCCGCTATCTTCGAGGGGGGAGATGCTATAGATTTAGTGCGAGGAACCATGGGGGGAACCGATCCCTCCAAAGCTCATCCAGGGACAATCAGAGGGGACCTTGCCCTCTCGATCTCACATAACCTTGTTCACAGCTCCGACTCCGAGGAGAGTGCAGAAGAGGAGATCGCCCTTTTCTTCTCATCAGACGAAATACTCCCCTATCCCCGCGAAACCGATAGTGGATTATAGAATCCTGACTACAGGGGTGGCCCTTGCCCACAGCCTGTCCAGCTCATAGTATTCTCGCTCTGCATGGGCAAAGATATGCACGATCACCCCGCCAAAATCGAGGAGCACCCAACCAGAATCGATAGTCCCCTCACGGTGATGAAGATTTACCCCCTCCCTTTTAAGCGCCTCATCTACCTCATCACAGATAGCCCCGATCTGCCGCTCAGTTTCCCCACTACAAATAACGAAGTAATCTGCAAAGCTACATACCTCTCTGGCATCGAGCATCAGGATATCGCCTGCCTTCTTCTCCGAGGCTGCCTCAACGACCTTCCTTGCCAGCTCTAATGACTCCAGAGACCACCCTCCATCTAGGGGTTGATTATAGCACCTTCGGCAACAAAGTTGAATCCCCACCCCCCCCTATGCTAGACTTTTCGAGATGAAACCCACAATGCCAAGCTTTGCCGAGGAGAAGAACCTCTGGGCTCAGGGCTACCAGCTCATCGCCGGCATTGATGAGGTAGGGCGTGGCCCTCTGGCAGGGCCAGTTGCTGCCGCTGCCGTTATCCTGCCCCGGGAGCTGGATGCCCCCTGGATGAGCCTCGTTCGAGACAGCAAGAAGCTTACCCCAAAAAGGCGTGATTTCCTCTCAAAGAGGATTTATGAGGAGGCGGTTGCCATCGGCATCGGGGGGGTTCCACCGGAGGCTATCGATTCCTCA
>DAOWNJ010000097.1 GCA_030642645.1 Dehalococcoidia bacterium
CCGTCAGGTCCGGGAGGAAGCAGCGGTAAATAGCAGCTTCTGGGTGCCGCAGGGTTGCCTGATCGGAGCTGGTCAGTGCGGGAAAGCCAGGATGGCGGAACGAAGGTGGGTGCACGACCTCTTTTTGATTATGATTACCAGGGAACGAGTCAGAGGGCTTGTGAGACCCAGGAAGGGACTGGGCCAGCATTTCCTCATCGATAGGGAAGTGCTTGAGAGGGTGGTCTCAGCGGCGGAGCTCTCCCCACAGGACATCGTGATCGAGGTGGGGCCGGGGCGCGGCACCCTGACCAGGGAGCTTGCCGCGAGGGTGGGGAGGGTCATCGCCATTGAGGTGGATGGGAGGCTAGCCTCTCGCCTGGAAAGAAGACTATCCCACCTGGGGAATGTCACCATTATAAATGGTGATGTCCTGAAGAGTGATATGACCGAGCTTTTGGGAGACAGCCCTTCCTATAAGGTCGTTGCCAATATCCCGTACTACATTACCTCCCCCATCCTCCGTCACTTTATCGAGGCACCTATGAAGCCTTCCATAATGGTGGTAATGGTGCAGAGGGAGGTGGCGGAGGCTATTGTGGCAAAGATAGGGGACATGAGCCTCCTCAGTGTAGGTGTGCAGTTCTACGGCAGGCCAGTGATTATTGAATATGTGGCAGCTCGGAGCTTCTACCCAAGGCCGAAGGTTGAATCCGCTATCTTGCGCATTGACCTTTACCAGAGACCGGCAGTGGAGGTAGATGATGTGGCTGCTTTCTTCAGTGTTATCACCGCTGGATTCAGCACTCCCCGAAAGCAGCTCCACAACGCCTTGGCCAGGGGGCTGGGGATGAAGCCCGGGGAGTGCGCCACAATGCTGGAAGGGGTGGGGATAGACCCGATGCGCCGCGCCGAGACACTCACCCTGGAGGAGTGGGCGAGGGTTTACGCTCAGGTGAGATGATAACTATCCCTGCATATACCAAGGTCAACCTTACCCTTGAGGTCCTGGGGAGACGCAGCGATGGCTACCATGAGGTTTGTAGTATTCTACAGGCCATCGACCTGGGCGATACAATTCATTTTGAGCTGGACGATGAATTGAGGCTCCTCTGCCATTACCCTTCACCAGGGGAGATAATGGCCAAGGCGGCGAGGTTGCTTCAGGAGGAGAGCGGCTCAGGGAGGGGGGCAGTGATCCATGTTCAAGAGGGCATCCCCCACCCCTCGGGGGGGCTTGGTGGGAGTTCGAGCGCTGCCGCAGCCACCCTCAAGGGGCTAAACGAGCTCTGGGGATTAGGGCTCAAAACCGGTGAGCTCGCCCAGATCGCATCGAGGATAGGAGCAGATTGTGCCTTCTTCCTTTATGGAGGGACAGCCCTTGGGGAGGGGAGGGGTGAGAGGATAACCCCGCTCCCCTCTATCGGGAGTTCCTGGGTGGTCCTTTTGAGACCACCTATTGATATTCCGGAGAAGACAAAGACGCTCTATGGGAGCCTCACCCCGTCCCACTTCACCAGCGGTGAGGCAACAAGGATGCTTGTGGAGCACCTTAGAAGAGGTGAAGAGGTTACCTCCTCGATGCTCTACAATGTCTTTGATAGGGTGGCATTTGATGTCTTCCCGGGCCTCGGGGATTACGAGAGGTGCTTTTCTGAGGCCGGGGCAAGCGGTATTCACCTCGCCGGCTGTGGCCCGTCACTTTTCACCCTGGTCGGGGAGAGGGGGGAGGGGAGGAGGATATTGAGTCACCTTAGAAGTGAGGGCCTGGAAGCCTATCTCTCGGAAACAATCTGATGTAGAGGCAGATGAACAATATCTTTGCCCGGATGTCCCGCTGGGCCTTCCAGCTTGGGGAGGTGAAGGGGGCTAGGAGATGGCTCCTTCTAGCTATCATCATCGCTTTGATCGCTGGCCTTTGTTATGGTGTCCTCCGCCTCTCGCCATATTTTGAGGGGTTTGAGCAGTATGGCTATATCGGGGCCTTCCTGATAGCATTCGTCTCCTCGATCAGCATCCTCTTCCCGGTGCCCGGGGTTGTGATAATCGTCACAATGGCGGCAGCCCCTGAGTTTAACTGGGCCCTGGTGGCCCTAACTGCTGGCATAGGAGGAGCAGTAGGTGAGTTCACCTCCTACCTCGCTGGCTATGCTGGTAGGGCGATTGTGGTGAGGGATTACACCGAGAGGTACCAGTGGGCAGAGGGCTGGATGAGACGCTACGGAGGATGGGCCATACTTTTGTTCGCCTTCACCCCCCTTCCCTTTGACCTCGTCGGGGTCGCCGCCGGGGCCTTGAGATACCCATTTTTGAGGTTCATTCTACTCACCACGGTTGCCCGGATACCAAGGTCGATGCTAGAATGCTATCTGGGGGCAGGGCTAATTCAGATCATCATGAGTTTCTTTGGATGGGGGTAAGGATACTTCGAAGATGACGGTTGTCGATATGCATGTTCATACAAATGTGGGGAGTCCAGATAGCGATCTCACTCCAGGCCAACTCATTGAGGAGGCGAAGAGGAGGGAACTGGATGCGGTTTGCATCACCGAGCATGGTCCTCCATGGAGAAAGGAGGAGGTTGAGAGGCTTACCAGGGAACATGGCATTCTCCTTATAAGGGGGATGGAGGTGCAGACTGACCTCGGGCATATAATCGTGTTTGGTCTCCCAGGCTACACAAGTGGTATCCTGAGGGCAGAGGGGCTCCGCCGTGCCACCGATGAGGTCGGTGGCTTTATGATCCTGGCTCACCCATTCCGCACAAACTTCGACTTTAAAAAGGATAAAATGAATATAGAGCAGGCGGTAACCCTTTCTGTATTAAGCCTGGTTGACGGGCTCGAGGTGGCCAATGGCTACTGCACCGAGGTGGAGAACCTGTTCGCGCTTGAGGTAGCGGGGAGGCTGGGCATGAAGGGGACAGGGGGGAGCGATGCCCACTCAATGGGCGATGTCGGTCGCTTCGTTACCATCTTTGAGGGTGAGGTGAATAGTGAGGAGAGCTTCATTCGAGAGCTCAAGAGGGGGCGCTTTTATCCTGCCCGACGCCTCCACAGCGGCGAGCTGGTTCCCTTCGGAAAGGCTATTTAGCTTCAATGGACCGCATCTTTGTTTCCCTTGACCTCGAGACAACCGGCCTCGATCCCAGAGAAGACGAGATCATCGAGATAGGAGCGGTGAAGTTTCAGGGCCGCGAGATAATAGATACCTTCCATTCTTTGGTCAACCCCCATCGCCCCCTGGCATACTTCACTCGCCTCCTGACCACCATCTCCCAGGAGGAGGTGGACTCGGCCCCGCCATTTTCAGGGGTCTCTGGTGAGCTTGCCTCCTTCATTGGCCCCTGCCCTATAGTTGGGCATGGTGTATCGTTTGACCTTGATTTCCTCTCATCAAAGGGAATAACACTCTCAAACCAGGTCTATGATACCTTTGAGCTTTCATCTATCCTCTTGTCAAACATCCCTGACCATACCCTCGCCACGGTGGCGAGGGTGCTTGGGGTCTACTGCCCCCGAGAGCACCGCGCCCTCACCCATGCAATGGTGACGATGGAGGTATTCCTGGACCTTCTTGAAAGGGCATCAGGGCTCGACCTAGCGATCATCTCGGAGATAAACCGGATTACAGCGGATACCAACTGGCCGTTTCGTTCTCTATTTCTTGATATAGAGAGGGCAGCCTCTCTCTCCCCTGGGGTGGGAGTGGCCGGAGGGGAAATCCTCAATATTTCCCCCGAGGCTCGCCGGGAGCCGCTAATCCTGACCACGAGGAGGCATAAGCTGGATGTGGACCGCCTTGCGGGGATGCTCAGTGAGGATGGGCTATTCTCAAGGGTCTTCCCTGGATTTGAGCACAGACCGGAGCAGGTTCAAATGATGCGCGCCGTTGCCGAGGCGTTCAATAATGGCGAGCACCTTATTGTGGAGGCAGGGGCGGGTACCGGAAAGTCCATCGCCTACCTCCTTCCCGCCATCATCTTCGCCATCCAGAATAACACCTGTGTGGTCATCTCGACCAATACCATAAACCTTCAAGAGCAGCTCGTGGGGAAGGACATCCCAGACTTGCTCGAGACCATTGAGCCTGAGTCTGAAGTTGGTTCACTCCGCATCGCCCAGCTTAAGGGTCGCTCAAACTACCTCTGCCTCAGGCGTTGGGAGAGGATGCACC
>DAOWNJ010000099.1 GCA_030642645.1 Dehalococcoidia bacterium
CCAGCCTATGGCTATAATCCTCAGCGTGGAAAAGTATAAAGCCCTTCTGGAAGAAATTGAGGACATGGAGGATGCTATAGCTATCTTAGAAGGGAAGCTTGAGGGGGAAGAGCCTCGTATCCCCTGGGAGCAGGCGAAGGCTGAATACTGGGCGGAGCATCCTGAAGAGGCCCAGGGTGTACAGCATTGAGTTTGAGAAGCAGGCTGAGAAAGACCTCAGGCGGCTGGTACCAAAGCGGATGCGTCAAATTCAGGAGAGGATAGATGGATTGGCGGATAATCCAAGACCTCACGACTCAGAGAAGATCAAGGCGATGCCTCGTTGTTTGAGAATAAGGAGTGGTGAATATAGAATTCTCTATCAGGTGGATGATAAGGAAAAGCTGGTCATCATCGCTCGCATCAGGCATCGTCGGGAGGCATACAGGTGAGTAAAGTCTCTAAAGTCCTAGTCATAGGCTCCGGGCCTATCATAATCGGGCAGGCGGCGGAGTTCGACTACGCCGGAACCCAGGCGTGTAAGGCGCTCCGTGAGGAGGGCGTTACCTCAGTCCTGGTGAACTCAAACCCGGCCACAATCATGACCGATGAGGGAATCGCCGATATCGTCTATATCGAGCCGCTGACCGTTGAGGTGGTGGAGCGTATCATCGCCCGCGAGCGCCCCGATGGACTCCTGCCCACCCTCGGCGGGCAAACAGGCCTTAATCTTGCAGTTGACCTCGCCGATGCCGGCGTTCTCGATAAATACAATGTCAGGTCTCTCGGAACCCCTATCGAGACCATAAGAAAGGCAGAGGACAGAGCCTTTTTCAAAAAGACAATGGCCGATATAGGGGAGCCAATACCTCAGAGCACTACTGTCACCTCACTCGATGAGGCAAGGGCTGTGGCAGCGGAGCTCGGGTTCCCCCTCGTTGTTCGCCCCGCCTATACCCTCGGGGGGACCGGTGGGGGCATCGTAAACGATATGGAGGAGATGGAGAGGATCGTATCCGGCGGACTCCGCGCAAGCCCGATAGGCCAGGTCTTGCTCGAGAGGTGCCTCCTTGGATGGAAGGAGATCGAGTATGAGGTGATGCGGGACGGGGCCGATAACTGCATCACCGTCTGCAATATGGAGAACATCGACCCTATGGGGGTGCACACCGGGGACTCCATCGTGGTCGCCCCATCCCAGACCCTCACCGACAAGGAATACCAGATGCTCCGCTCGGCAAGCATCAATATCATCCGCGCCCTCGGAATTGAGGGGGGATGTAATATCCAGTTCGCCCTTGTCCCATGCCCACTGGTGGGGGAGGCGTGGGGTGTGAAGAGCTATGATAACCAATATTATGTCATTGAGGTAAACCCAAGGGTCAGTCGCAGCTCAGCACTTGCCTCAAAGGCCACCGGATACCCTATCGCCCGCGTTGCCGCAAAGATCGCCGTGGGAAAGAGGCTCGATGAGATACCAAACAGGGTCACCGGGAAGACAACCGCGGCCTTTGAGCCTGCGCTCGATTACTGTGTGGTGAAGATACCAAGATGGCCATTCGATAAGTTCGCATCAGGGGACCGCAACATCGGGACCCAGATGAAGGCCACTGGCGAGGTGATGGCCATCGACCGCTCTTTTGAGGCAGCCCTTCAAAAGGCGGTGAGATCGCTTGAGATGGGTGGTAAGTCCCTCCTCTGGGAGGACCATCACTGGGGCGAAGGGAGCTACCCACTTGAGCCAAATGACCTGAGGGCCTGGGCGATAATGGCGGCAATAAGGAGGGGGGCGAGCCCGGAGGAACTCTCAAGGAGAACCGGGATCGACCCCTGGTTTATGTATAGGTTTCAGAACATCATAGATATGGAGAGGCGCCTCCTCTCCGAGCCATTGATCCCGGACCTCCTCTGGCAGGCGAAACGGCTCGGTTTCTCCGACGAGCAGACCGGGACCCTGGCCGATAGGCTCCCGGAGCAGGTGAGAGGGCTCAGAAAAAAGTGGGGGATCCGCCCGGTCTACAAGATGGTCGATACCTGTGCCGCCGAGTTTGCCGCCGAGACCCCCTATTTCTATAGCACATACGAGAGGGAGAACGAGGCTGAGCCAATAGAAGAGCCCAGCACCATCGTCATCGGCTCAGGACCCATCCGCATCGGGCAGGGGATCGAGTTCGATTACTGTAGCGTTCACTCTGCCTGGGCCCTCCAGGCGGCAGGGACAAAGAGCATAATGGTCAACTCCAATCCGGAGACGGTATCCACCGACTTCGATACCAGCGACCGGCTCTACTTCGAGCCCCTGGACGAGGAGAGCCTGAGGGACATCGCAGAGAACGAGGCCGGGAGAGGCGGGATGCCACCATCGATCGTCCAGTTCGGGGGTCAGACAGCGATAAACCTCGCCGAGCCGATTGTCCGCGGGGGACTCTCCATAATCGGCTCAAGCATCGAGGCCATTGACCTGGCCGAGGACCGGCACAGATTTGAGGACTTCCTCGACCACCTCGGAATCCCCCAGCCCCCGGGGTCGGCGGTTAGGGAGGTTGAGGACGCCCTGAGCGTGGCAGAGCTCATCGGCTACCCGGTGCTCCTGCGACCAAGCTATGTCCTCGGTGGAAGGGCTATGGAGATCATCCACAGCCCGAGGGAGCTCGCGAGATACATGAGCATGGCTGCTGAGGTTGGGGGAGGGCACCCCATACTGATAGATAAATACCTTGAGGGGAAGGAGGTCGAGGTCGATGCCGTCTGCGATGGGGAGAGGGTGCTTATCCCCGGTATCATGGAGCATATCGAGAGGGCAGGGGTGCACAGCGGGGACTCAATGGCGATCTACCCCGGACTCAGCCTCAGTGAGCGCGAGGTAGAGACCATCGTTGAGTATACCATCAGGATCGGGCTTACACTGAAGGTAAAGGGGCTGATGAACATCCAATATGTGATCATGCCCGATGGGGATACCTCAACGGTATATGTCCTTGAGGTAAACCCCCGTGCCTCAAGGACAGTCCCCTTCATCTCAAAGGTCACGGGGGTTCCTATGGTAAGGATTGCTACCCATGTCATGCTGGGCAAAAGCCTCAAGGAGCAGGGTTATGAGACGGGGCTTTGGAAGAGGCAGAAGCTTGTGGGCATAAAGGCGCCGGTATTCTCAATGTCAAAGCTTATGGGGGTGGATACCTACCTCAGCCCTGAGATGAAGTCAACCGGAGAGGTGATGGGTGTCGATTATAGCTTCAACGCCGCCCTGGTAAAGGCACTGTCTGCCGCTGGCTTGATGCTACCACCCGGGGGCTCAATCCTTCTTAGCATCGCCGATAAGGATAAACCAGAAGCCCTACCCATCATCAAAATGCTATCCTCGGTTGGCTATAAACTCTATGCCACTGAGGGGACGACGGAGATGATTGAGGCGGTTGATATTCCGGTCAAGTCGATGAGCAAGAAGCTGAGCGAAGGGCACCCCAATGTTGTTGACATCATCCTCGATGGCACAGTTGATGGGGTGGTGAACACCCTGAGCGGTGAGCTCACCCCATTAAGGGATGGCTTCGAGATCCGCCGAGCCGCCGCTGAGAAGCGGATCCCATGCTTTACCTCTCTTGATACCGCCAGGGCCGCCGTGGATGCGCTTGTAAACGGCAGCCAGATGTATACCATCCAGCCCCTAGGAGATTACCTAAGAGGCTCCAAAAGAGGGTGAGTTGAAGCAAGTCCTCGCCCCTATCCTGTCAAATAGGGAATTGATGCCCGGCGCTCACCTGCTTTGGATTGAGGCACCTGAGATCCGAGCCACCGCCAGGCCGGGGCAGTTCGTCATGGTGCGCTGTGGGGAGGGATATGACCCCCTCCTTCGCCGCCCCTTGAGCATCCACCGCATCTCTCACAAAGGACTCGCCCTCCTCTTCGCTGTTGTGGGAAGGGGAACAGATTGGCTTGCAGGCCGAAGGGAGGGAGAGACCATAGACCTTCTGGGGCCGTTGGGAAACGGCTTCTCCATCCATCCCCAATCAAAGAACCTGCTCCTGGTTGCCGGAGGTATAGGGATTGCCCCCCTTATCTTCCTCGCTGATGAGGCTACCAG
>DAOWNJ010000034.1 GCA_030642645.1 Dehalococcoidia bacterium
CCTGTTGCTACATCTGGGTTGGTGGTGAATTTGAAAAGCCTCCCCCCCCCACCAGTGGCAAGGATGAGGAAACGACAGCGGAACTCTTCCCTGGAGCCAGTCCGACAATCAAGGGTCCTCACACCCCTGGCAATTCCATCCTCAATGATGATCTCAGTGGCAAGGCAGTATTCGAGGACAGCGATCCTGGAGAGATGGGCCACCCTGCTCAGGGAGATCTCGATCTGTTCACCGGTAGCATCCCCTCCGGAGTGAAGGATACGCGGCACGCTGTGCGCCGCCTCTCTGGCGAGGGCAATCTCGCCATCCAGCGTATCGAAGGGAATGCCAAAGTTGACCAGGTCAGTTATCCGATCAAAGGCCTCTTCAGTGAGGATGCGCACCGCCTCTTCATTACACAGTCCAGCACCCGCTGCTAGGGTATCCCTCATATGAAGCTCAGGCGAATCGTCCTTCCCAATAGCAGCAGCGATACCACCCTGGGCATACTTGGTGTTGCATTCCTCTATGCTCCCCTTGGTCAGTATAACCACGCTCCCTAGCTCCCTCGCCAGGAGCGCGGTATAAAGCCCGGCTATCCCGCTCCCGATTATCACATAATCATAATGCTTCATGTCATTCTCCTGTTTTATAATGGAGCGGGCTTACAGAAAGCACCAGCCCTTTTATTCCCACTACCAGAACCTCTTCCCCTGCATTCACCACCACCTCATTGGATAATGCCTTCCAGAGCTCGCCGCCGATCTTCACATAACCCTGCGGGGCCAATGGCACTACCACCTCCCCTTTGCTACCAATTAAAGCCTCAAGGGTTACCGATGGCCTCTTCCTTAATGCCTTCCTGCCAACCTCGTATAATACATAGCAACATACCCCCAAAGCAACCATCAAAGCGATAAGGCCCCATAAGGGGATATTTATCCCCACTTCGGGCAGTCCCCAGAGCACAATGGCTACAAGAGCCGCCTCCTCAAGAAGCGATACAACGATTGAATATATGGTATAAGACCTTGTTTTCACCTGATCTACCCTACCACCTTCCCCTTGAGAGACCAGGGGCTGGTCTCCTCTATCCTGACCTTCACCAGTTGCCCAAGGTGGTCGGATTCATCGCTTAAAAAGACAAGCTTATTTGTCCTAGTGCGCCCCCACCACCTCCCCCTCTTCCGACCCTCTACCAATATCTCGACTTTCTGGTTCAAAAGCTCAAGATTGATCTCGGAGGCAATGGCTTCTTGAAACTCCTCGATCTTCTCGCGGCGCCTCCTCTTCTCATCAAGGGGAACATCATCAGAAAGCTTTCTCGATGCGATGGTCCCCGGTCGCGGCGAATAGCAGGCTGTATGAACCACATCAAACCTCAGCTCCTCAAGAAGGTCGAGGGTATGCTCAAACTGCCTATCACCCTCGCCTGGGAAGCCAACAATGACATCGGTGCTGATGGCAACCCCTGGGATAGTGCATCTTATCTCTGAAATGAGCTGGCGATACTCTTCGACGGTATATCCCCTCCTCATCGCCCTTAAGATGTCGTCATCACCTGCCTGAACCGGGAGGCTGATCTGCTCACAGACCTTATCCAGCCTTGCTATCGCTTCGATGAGCCTCCGGCTTACATCCCTGGGAAAAGAGGTCAAAAAGCGTATCCTCACTAGTCCCTCGATGCGATCAAGCTCATAGAGCAGATCGGCAAGGTCTGGTTTATCCTCAAGGTCACGCCCGTAAGAGGTAACCCTCTGTCCCAAGAGGGTTACCTCCCTCGCCCCCCTCCTCGTAAGCTCCTGAACCTCCGCGATGACTTCACTTAAGGGTCGGCTCCTCTCCCTACCGCGCCGATAGGGAACAATGCAATAGGAACAGAAATTATCGCACCCCTTTATTATAGGGACGAGGGTGCTTGGTGGGGGGTTGGTGGGGAGGGGATGCCCCATCCCATCGATGGAGACCCCTCGGCTCCGGGCCAGTGGCAGGATAAGGTCATCAAAGGCCTGTGGTTTGAAGAAAAAGTCAACATGGGGGAAACGCCTCTTCAGCTCATCAACATGTGAATCAACCATGCAGCCGGTGAGGGCGATGATCAGCTCAGGGCGAGACCTCTTCATCGATCTGAGGCTTCCAAGCTTACCGATGAGGCGATCCTCAGCGCTCTGGCGCACCACACAGCTATTGAGGACGATGAGGTCAGCCTCATCAATGGCGGCGGGGAGGTAGCCAAGCCCCTCCAGCAACGCTCCGAGTCGCTCCGAGTCTGCCTTATTCATCTGGCAACCCTCATTCCAGATATGATAGCTAGGCATGTTTGAATTATATCAATACTTCAGTTGCTAAGAAAGCGATTCCGAAACTCTGTAGAAAGGGGGATGGTATAGAGAGACTAGATAACAGGTTAAAAAAGCGGAGGGAGTGGGATTCGAACCCACGACCCCAATTTCTCCGGGGTAACCGCTTAGCAGGCGGCCGCACTAGACCACTATGCGATCCCTCCAGACTAAAATATACCACAAATGCCTCATTCTTGCAATCTCAGGGTGCTGTTGCCCTTGCGCCACCCATATGCTATACTCTTGGAAACATTATGGCGAAAGGAGGGGGATGACCCAGGAGTCCACAGACACTGTAACCATAAAGCTTCTCCTGGAGGCTGGAGCGCACTTTGGCCACCAGACAAGCCGATGGAACCCAAAGATGAAGAGTTATATATTCACCGAGCGTAATGGGATCCACATCATTGACCTCCAGCAGACAAGTGCTCTCCTGAACCGTGCCTGCGGATTTGCCAGGGAGCTTGCCTCAAAGGGGGAGGAGATAATCTTTGTGGGCACTAAGAAGCAGGCACAGGAGGCAGTAGAGCTGGAGGCGAAGAGGTGTGGTATGCATTATGTCAACCTTCGCTGGCTTGGCGGGATGCTCACAAACTTCGCCACTATCCAGGGACGGATCGACTACTTGGTAAGGCTGGAGAATGAGAAGGAGAGGGGGGAGTTTGAGCGCCTCCCAAAGAAGGAGGCCCTCAAGCTTGAGGAGGAGATCCAGCGCCTTAACCGCTACATGGGTGGATTCAAGGAGATGTCCAGAATCCCCGGGGCGCTTTTCATTGTTGACCCAATCAAGGACAGGATCGCCGTCGCCGAGGCAAAGCGAGTAGGAGTGCCCATCATCGCGATAGTAGATACAAATTGTAACCCTGACAATATAGACTACCCGATCCCAGCCAATGATGATGCCATCAGAGCCATCAGGCTTATATGCGGCAAGATAGCCAACGCTGTCTTAGAGGGTAAGGCGGCAAGGGAGGTGGAGGAGGAGGAGATACCCCCTATAGAGGTCATGGAGTCATTCACCTTCACCCCGGATAACGAGGAATAAGGAGGAGTCCTTGGAGATATCCACAGCAGCGGTAAGGGAACTGCGCCAGAGGTGTGGGGCTGGGATTATGAGCTGCAGGAGCGCCCTCATCGAAGCCAATGGAGATATAGATAAGGCAGGCCAGATACTCAGGAAACAAGGCCTGGCAAAGGCGGAGGAAAAGAGGGGTCGGACGGCAAAAGAGGGACTGATCGAAAGCTATATCCACGGGGGAAGAATCGGGTCTATGGTTGAGGTGAACTGCGAGACCGACTTCGTAGCCCGCACCGATGAATTCAAGAACCTGGCTCATGACCTGGCGATGCAGGTGGTGGCGATGTCACCCGCTTATCTCAGCCAAGAGGATGTCCCGGACGAAGAGCGGGAGAGGGCGAGCGAGCTATGTCTCCTCGCCCAACCATTCATCAGGGACCCCTCCAAGACTATTCAGGAAGCCATCACCGAGACAATGGCCAAGGTGTGTGAGAACATCACCGTGGGCAGATTTATTCGCTTCGAGCTGGGGGCATAGAGTGCCGGAGATCAAGCATAAACGCAGTATCCTGAAGGTGAGCGGTGAGGCACTAAGTGGCCAGAGCCCCTTCGGCATCGATATAGCTATCATGTCAAACATAGCCAAGCAGATAAAGAAGGTAAACGAGATTGGGGCTGAGGTCGCTATCGTCGTCGGTGGGGGGAACTTCTGGCGGGGGGTCAGCGCTGAGGAGAACGGGATGGACAGGGTTACCGCAGACTATGCCGGGATGCTGGCAACGGTAATCAATGCCCTCGCTCTTCAGGATGCCCTAGAGAGGGAGGGGGTCCCAACAAGGACACAATCGGCAATCGAGATACGCTCGGTTGCCGAGCCCTATATCAGGAGGCGTGCCATTCGCCACCTGGAGAAGGGGAGGGTAATCATACTCACCGGGGGTACCGGAAACCCCTACTTTACCACTGACACAGCGGCGGCGCTCAGGGCGATAGAGATCGGGGCCAACGTTTTGCTCATGGCGAAGAACAAAGTCGATGGGGTATACGATGCCGATCCCAGGGATAACCCCCAGGCCAGGAGGTTCGAGCACATAAGCTATCTGGATGCCTTAAACCTTCGCCTTGAGGTAATGGACTCAACCGCCCTCTCACTCTGCATGGATAACCACATCCCGATAATCGTCTTCGACCTGATGGCCCCCCATAGCATAGAGAGAGTGATAGCTGGGGAGCCGGTTGGGACCGTAGTCTCCGACAAATGGTAAGATGAAGATGGAGAATGCGCTTGGTGATGCCGGTCAAAACATGCAAGATGCGATCGAGGCCCTGAGGAGGGAACTGGCCACCATCCGAACTGGGCGTGCCTCCCCATCCCTCATAGAGCATCTAAGGGTTGACTACTACGGGACAACCACCCCCCTAAACCAGCTTGCCAGCATCCTGGCCCCGGAGGCGAGGCTGCTCCTTGTCCAGCCATGGGACAAGGGGGCCCTGGCGAGTATTGAGAAGGCCATCCTCAAGTCAGACCTGGGGCTCAACCCGGTAAACGATGGAAATGCAATAAGGCTCCCCATCCCGGAGCTCACCGAGGAGCGGCGAAGGGAGCTGGTAAGGGTAGTGAGGAGAAGGGTGGAGGAGGGGAGGGTGGAGCTTCGCAACATAAGGAGGCAGGCCTTCGAGGAGCTGAGGGAGAGGGAGCTCTCGGAGGATGAGATGAAGCGAGCCTCACAGAAGCTCCAGCGGCTCACCGATAGCTTTATAGCCGAGATGGAAGGGATTGGAGGAGACAAGGAGAGGGAGCTCCTTGAGGTTTAGACGATGGTGATGTCCAAGAAAAGGGAGGCCACAAGGCATAATATCTCCCCTCTCCCAAGCCATGTGGCCATCATCATGGATGGGAATGGGAGGTGGGCAAGGCAACGGGGGCTCCCCAGGCTTGATGGGCATCGCGCCGGAACTGACAATATCAGCCGTGTTATCGAGTGCTTCGCCGATTACGGGGTAAAATACCTGACCCTCTATGCCTTCTCCACCGAGAACTGGGACCGCCCCAAAAGCGAGATCAGGGGCCTGTTTCACATCCTCGGGGAGGTGATCGAACACGAGACAGAGGCCCTCCACAAAAATGGGGTCAGGCTCCTCCACCTTGGGAGCATGGATGGGCTCTCCCCCAGGCTCCAGCACTCGGTTATGAGGGCGATCGAGCTGACCAGGGAGAATACCATGATTACCCTGGCCATCGCCTTCAACTATGGGGGGAGGGCTGAAATAGTTGACGCCATTCGAAGGATAATGACCAGTGGCATCTCCCCTCAGGATGTAGATGAGGCCATGATCAATAGCTATCTCTATACCCGAGGCCTGCCCGACCCTGATCTCATTATCAGAAGCGGTGGCGAGATGCGCCTCAGCAATTTCCTTCTGTGGCAGGCTGCATATAGCGAGTATTACGCCACACCTACCCTCTGGCCTGACTTCGGCCCTGAGGAGATCGAGATGGCGCTCATTGCCTACTCAAAGCGCCATCGGCGTTTCGGTAGGCTTGATGAGACCGAGGCCTGACCCGTCCACCAGGGATGGGATGCTTCTTCAAAGGATATTAAGTGCCCTTATCCTTATACCGATCATCTTCGCCTCCATCTGGTTTAGCGAGCTATGGTTTACTATACTGGTGGCAGTCGTCGCCTTATTGGGCTCATGGGAATTCCATAATCTGGCCCCTTTTAACTGGATGCCCCTCACTATCCTTGGGCTTCTTTGTTCCCTCCTTATCATCCTCGATGCCTATTTCGGAGGGGAATATACCACCCCGGTGCTCCTCTCAGCGCTCGTCCTTCCCCTTATAATATCGCTGATCTTCCCTCAGCGGAGGCGCGAGGCGTTCACAATGTGGACATGGACCACATGCGGCATCCTCTATGTTGGCTTGCTTCTCAGCTACTATGTAATGACGAGGGGTCTGGCCTATGGAAGGGAATGGGTCATCCTCGCCATCTTCGCCACCTTCGCCACAGACACCTGCGCCTTCTTTATAGGGAGGGCCCTTGGCAGGCACCCTCTCGCCCCCATGCTAAGCCCTGGAAAGACCTGGGAGGGAGCGGCAGGGGGCCTCCTTGGGGCGATCGCAGCAGTCCTGGCCCTGACCTTCATTCTTGGACTCCCTGTTGGAACTGGATATATGATATTGCTCGGAGCCCTTATCGGGGTCTTCGCCCAGCTTGGAGACCTCGTCGAGTCAATGCTCAAAAGGACAGCCGGGGCGAAGGACTCAGGAAGGCTGGTACCGGGGCACGGGGGCATCCTCGATAGGCTTGACAGCATTGTCTTCACCGGCGTCGTGGTATATTATTATGTCGTATGGGTGATAGCGTGAAGAGGCTGGCTATCCTCGGCTCCACCGGCTCCATAGGGAGGCAAACCCTCGATGTGGTGCGCTCCTTCCCGGGTAGATTTAGGGTGGTGGGCCTTGCCGCGGGGAGGAATGCCAAGCTCCTCTCAGAGCAGATCGAGGAGTTCAAACCAACCCTCGCCTCCCTGGAGTCTCCAGAGGGGAGGGAACGCCTGCCCCACACATCCTGCGAGATCGTCTCCATAGAGGACATCGCCAGCCATCCAGATGTCGATATGGTTGTCATTGCCACCTCAGGTAAAGCGGGGCTCTCACCCACCCTCTCTGCTATTCATGCGGCGAAGAGGGTAGCCCTTTCAAATAAGGAGGTCATGGTGATGGCCGGCGAGGTCATTGTCTCCGAGGCGCGAAGATACAATGCCGAGATCCTCCCCATAGATAGTGAGCATAGCGCCATCTGGCAGTGCCTCAAGGGTGAGGAAAGGGGGAGCACCTCCCGCCTCATCCTCACCGCCTCAGGTGGGCCATTTCGAAACCGTAGTGATGAGGAGCTTAAGAGTCTCCCTCCGGAGGAGGCGTTAATGCACCCTATCTGGAGGATGGGGGAAAAGGTCACCATCGATTCTGCCACCCTTATGAACAAGGGGATGGAGGTGATCGAGGCCCACTGGCTGTTTGATATGCCCTTCGAAAATATCGATGTCCTCATCCATCCAGAGAGCATCATCCACTCCTTCGTTGAGTTCACTGACGGCTCGGTGAAGGCACAGCTCAGCCCACCGGATATGCGTTTTTTCATACAATATGCTTTATTCTATCCTGAGCGACCATCCAGTGAGCTACCAAGGCTTGACCTTACCGAGATAGGCCCTCTCACTTTCGAGAGGCCTGATGTGGAAAGGTTCCCTTGCTTGAAATTGGCCGTAGAGGCAGGCAAGAATGGCGGCACCTGTCCCGCAGTCCTCACCGCTGCCGATGAGGTGGCAGTAGAGCTCTTTCTATCAAAACGGATCGGCTTCCTCGACATCGCAAAGGTAGTGGAGGAGACATTGAGCCATCATCAGAGCACTCCCTACCCCTCCCTTGATGATATCCTGGCTGCCGACCAGTGGGCCAGGGAATATGCCCTCGCTCTTGTCCAAATAGGAAATAGATGACTGTAGGCATCCTGATATTCATCGCTATACTGGTCTTCATCATCCTGACCCATGAGCTTGGCCACTTCACCACTGCGAAGCTCTCAGGGGTCAAGGTTGAGGAGTTCGGCATCGGCCTCCCGCCGAGGCTCTTTGCCATAAAAAGGGGGGAGACAGAGTACTCCATAAACCTCATCCCCCTTGGCGGCTTTGTGAGGATGGCCGGGGAGGAGGACCCCTCTGAGCCCAGGAGCCTCGCCGGAAAGAGCAGGTGGATAAGGCTCCTGGTTCTGAGTGCTGGCTCGTTGGTGAATATCCTTCTCCCTATCCTGCTCCTCATCATCGCCTTTATGATCCCAATGCAAGTGGTCACAGGGGGCGACGTTCAGGTCTATGAGGTGGTTTCAGGCTCCCCAGCAGAAGCGGCTGGCCTCCAGGTCAGGGACATAATCGTAAGTGCCAACGGCCAGCCCATATCTAACTTCGATGATCTACATGAGGTTATAAGCTCAAACCTTGACTTGCCAGTGGCGATGGTTCTCGATAGGGGCGGGAGTGAGGTCAATGTGACGGTCATCCCGACCACTATCGACGGTGATGTGCGCATTGGTGTTACCCTCGAATTGGTGAATCCCCAATATATCACCCAGTCCCACCCGGTGGGGGAGGCCATCATCCTCGGTTTCACTGGAACCTGGGATATACTGGTTGCGATTAAGGATGGTGTGGCCAGTTTGATCAGCGGCGCGGAGCCCTTTGTGTTGCTAGGCCCCGTCGGCATTGCC
>DAOWNJ010000095.1 GCA_030642645.1 Dehalococcoidia bacterium
CACCCCTGGAGGGGGACAATGGCCTCAAGGACTGACTGGGCTGAGGGGCTTGATGTGAAGCTCATGAGTGATGATAGCGATGTTGAATACCTCTACTGGGTTGGGTGCACCGCAGCCCTCGTTGACCGAAATATGAAGACCGCCGCCGCAATGGCGAGTATCCTCAAGGCGGCGGGGATCAAATTCGCTATCCTCGGCCCTGAGGAAAGCTGCTGCGGCGACCCGGCAAGGAGAATAGGGAATGAATACCTCTACCAGATGCAGGTGGAGCGGAATATAGAGATACTCAAAGGCTACAATGTGAAGAGGATTATCACCACCTGCCCCCATTGCTACAATACCCTTAAGTGGGAGTATCCACAGTTCGGGGCTGAGTTCGAGGTCATTCACCATACCCAGCTCATCGCCGATCTCCTGAAACAGGGCAGGATCAGGCTCTCCAGAGGGATGGAGGAGACCATCGCCTACCATGATTCCTGCTATCTCGGCCGCTATAACGATATCTACGATGAGCCGAGGAGGATCATTAAGGCTATCCCCGGAGCAAAGGTTGTGGAACTTGAGCGTTCCCGGAGGAAGGCATTCTGCTGCGGCGCCGGCGGAGGGAGGCTGTGGATGGAGGAGAACATCGGGACCAGGATAAACGAGATGAGAACCCAGCATGTAATCAATGCCGGAGCCAATATAGTGGCCACCGCCTGTCCCTACTGTCTGCAGATGTTTGAGGACGGGATAAAGACAAAGAGGGTAGAGGAACAGATCAAAGCTATAGATATAGCTGAGTTGGTTTCGAGCTTGCTTGAGTAGTGGGAAGTCGATAGGGGGATTGGCATAGCCAATCCCCCTATTTTCTATATAGCGACCTCTCCGAGCTGGTGAAGAGCACCGTCAAGCAGCTGTGAGCGGGATAAAGGAAGCTATGTGGCGACCTTATTTAACGAACTCTGGATAATGGCCATACCTACGACACCGAGGAAAAAGAGCAGCATAAAAGCTACACCAGCGCTCATTCCTTCACTGGTCACTGTCTCGACACCCTCGCAGAACTTCCACATCCAATAATAGTTTACGAAGGGGACGACGAGCAGCCACGCAGTCGGTATCTCAGCTCCATTGTTGTTTATTTCATCCTTGGTCATCACGTACCACACCAAACCGTAGATACCGAATGTTACAATTGTCAGGAAAAGGACCAGCAAAGGTTCACGGCGTTTCACAATTATTACCTCCTTCTTTTTTTCTTTTGCGAGTCGAAGCTCACATATTCGCTAGATAATTACCTCCTGCCCCGGCTCAAGGACTATAACCTCAACATTCGGCGCCTCTTTCTTTGCCAGCTCCACGAACCTATCAGCGCTCTGCTCCAGGATTGGGAAGGTCCTATAGTGCATCGGCATCGCCTTTTTAGGGCTTAAAAGTGTAAGGGCCTTCGCCGCCTGGTATGGGTCCATAGTGAACACGCTCCCGATGGGAACTAGTGCCAGGTCTATGGGGTATAGCTCACCAAGAAGCTTCATTGAGGCGAAGATGCCGGTGTCTCCGGCGTGGTAGATGGTGGTGCCATCCTCAAGCTTCACGATATAGCCAGCGTTAGAGCCAGTCTGGGACGAGTGAAACGCCTGGGTCATGGTTATCGTTATCCCATCGATTACAGTGCTGCCACCGATATTCATCCCGGAGCCAAAGAGGACAACATTTGTAGCCGGAAGCCCAAGCTCCGAAGTGAATCTTCCCACCGTCTCTGGCTGAGCAACCACGATGGCACCTGTCTTCTTGGATATATCCACTGCACTCCCCGAGTGGTCGAAATGGTCATGGGTTACCAGGATGATATTGGCACTCTTTATATCATCCAGTTTTATGGGGCAAAGGGGATTCCCCTCTATCCAAGGGTCAATGAGTATTACCTTTCCGCCTCCAGTTGAGATAGAGAAACCAGCATGAGCTAGCCACTTTATAGAGTTAGCCATCTCGAACCTCCTATTGTTTATTTCTCAGCCCTGCCCATATCGCTCCCTGAGCACCCTCATCAGGACCTTTCCCGTGTTGGTCTTGGGGAGCTCATCAACGAAGACCACCGACCCAGGCCTCTTGAAGCTGGCGAGGCGCTCCCGGCAGAACTCAATAAGCTCATCGGCGGTGGCGGTCTTGCCATTTTTGAGGACCACAACCGCCCTTGGCACCTGCCCCCACTCGGGGTCTGGGACGCCAATTACTGCCGCATCCTCAACAGCGGGATGGGCATAGAGAATATTCTCGACCTCCCTGGGGGAGATGTTCTCCCCCCCCCTTATGACGAGGTCATCACTCCTTCCAACCAGATAGAAGTAGCCCTCCTCGTCCATATAACCCATGTCGCTGGTATGGAGCCAGCCCTCCTTGGTTATGGCCTTTGCCGTTTCATCCGGGCACTTCCAGTACCCGGTCATCACCCTTGGACCACGGGCCACAATCTCTCCAACCTCCCCTGGTGGAAGGTCGCTCCCGTCCCTATCAATGATCTTCATCTCCACATCATCCATAGGTCTTCCGATCGAGGAGGCAAGCCTTCTCAGCTTCTTCTCCCTCTCCTCCTCATCTCCAGTGATGATGTGGTCCTCAGGTCCCAGGATTGTTATGGTGGATGCGGTCTCCGTCTGCCCGAAGGCATTTATGAACATAACCCCCGGGAAGACCTCGATGGCCTTCTTTATCACCTCAAAGGGCATAGGGGCTGCCCCATAGGTAATCACCTTGAGGCTTGAGAGGTCATATTTTGAGAAATCCGGGTCATCGATTATACGCTTCAGCATAGTTGGGACCAGCATCGCCCGGCTTGCCCTCTCCCTCTGGACGGTCTCCATCCATTCCTTAACATCGAACTGCCTTATTATGGCGAGTGTCCTCCCCCCATAGGTAGCAGCCAGCGCCGCCTGAACCCCGGCAACATGAAAGAGGGGGACGGTGAGGATGTTTGTCTCCTCTATATCAGGGTCAGCAGGGATTACATTCTTCAATACATAAATAGAGAAGCTATTATGGGTCAGGGGTACCCCCTTCGGGATCCCCGTGGTCCCCGAGGTATAAATGATCATGGTAACATCGTCATCCTCAACCTCGGTAGATACCCCCTCCGGGGAAGATGAGGCCAGAAGCTCTTCATAGTTAAGCATCCCCTCACGCATACACCCTATCGGGATGAAGTGCTTCACCGAGGGGGTATCTTGGCGAATGGAGTCCACCAAGTCAACATATTGCTCACCGACAAGTAGGAGGCTTGCTTTAGAGTTATTGAGCATGTGGGTGAGCTCATCGCTCCTTGCTCTGAAGTTCAGAGGGACAAAGATGGCACCGATCCTGGCCACCGCATAGTAGGCCTCAAGACATTGATTGCAGTTGACCTGAATAATAGCTACCCTGTCGCCCTTCTCTACGCCCAGGTTTAACAGTGCATTGGCCAGCCTGTTGACCCGCTCGCTTAACTCTCTGAAGGTATACCTTTCCCCTTCAAAAACAATCGCTGTCCTTTGGGGACAGATGGATGCGGCCATCGCGAGAAATTCAGTAGTGATCATCCCTCTTCCTTCACCTTGTTCAGTATTCTGGGCATAACCTCGCCTGCCCTCTCTCCTATGCAGGTATGGGCATAGCGGTCCATAGGGGTTGGCTCCTGATTTATGATAACAAGCCCTGCACCAGACTCAAGGGCATAGACGGGCATATAGGCTGCCGGATATACCACAAGTGAGGAGCGATAACAATAAACAGGTCACAGCTTCTTGAGCGGCGCTCCGCCTCCCTCGTCTCCCACAAAGGCATCGGCTCCCCGAAGGCCACCGTGGCCGTCTTCAATATTCCGTGGCACTCCTCACAATCAGGGACCTCCTCCCCGTTGTTTATCCTCCTGACTATATCCTCAATAGGGTAGCGCTTCCCGCAGCTCAGGCACTTCACCCACTTGAATGTTCCGTGAAGCTCGATGACCTTTTCCTCAGGGGCCCCAGCCCTCTGATGGAGTCCGTCTACATTCTGGGTGATGACGCAGTCCAGCTTTCCTAATCTGTCCAGCTCTGCGATGGCATAGTGGGCGGGGTTTGGCTGGACTTCATCCATTATGTTGAACATCCCCAGCATCTGCCAACTCCTTTTTCTGCTCTCCGGGTCAGTAAGAAACTTCTGGTATGTGAAATCATCGGGGTTGAACCTTGCCCAGATGCCCC
>DAOWNJ010000009.1 GCA_030642645.1 Dehalococcoidia bacterium
GTGCGCCGCCGCCCCGGGATGTATATCGGAAGCACCGACCAGAGGGGCCTCCACCACCTCGTATATGAGGTCGTCGATAACAGCATCGACGAGGCTATGGCAGGATACTGCGACCGTATTGAGGTGGCCATCCGTAAGGATGGGACGGTGGAGGTTTCGGATAACGGAAGGGGCATCCCCATCGACATCCACCCCCTGACAAACATATCGGCGCTTGAGACGGTAATGACCACCCTCCACGCCGGGGCGAAGTTCGGGGGGAAGAGCTATAAGGTATCAGGGGGGTTACATGGCGTTGGTGCCTCAGCGGTAAATGCCCTCTCCTCGTGGATGAGGGTGGATGTAAGGCGAGATGGCAAGGTCTATCGCCAGGAATACCATTGCGGCATCCCCGATGGAGAGGTAATGGAGGTGGGTGAGGTGAGCGATACAGGAACCACCACCACCTTCCTCGCCGACAAAGATATATTCACCACGCTTAATTATGACTTCGAGACCCTTGCCGAAAGGTTCCGTGAGATGGCATACCTCACAAAGGGGCTCAATATCACCTTCAGGGATGAGAGGGAGGATGAGGAGAAGACCTTCTACTTCGAGGGGGGGATAGCCAGCTTTTGCAGACACCTGAATAGGAACCGCGCCATCCTCCATCAGAGGCCGATCTATATCTCAAGGATGGTAAACAGCACCGCTATTGAGGCCGCCCTTCAATACAATGACGGTTTCGCTGAATCTATCTTCAGCTTCGCCAACTGCATCAATACCGCAGATGGGGGCACCCACCTCACCGGGTTTCGATCAGCACTGACAAGGGTTCTGAACGACTACGCCCGAAAGTTCAAACTCTTGAAGGACGATGACTCCAACCTCACCGGAGAAGATGTGAGGGAGGGGCTTACCGCCATCATAAGCGTCAAGCTCACCGAGCCTCAGTTCGAGGGACAGACAAAGGCGAAGCTTGGAAACCTTGAGGTGAAGAGCCAGGTGGAATCCGCCGTCGGGGAGGGCCTCTCGGAATACCTCGAGGAGCACCCCCAGGAGGCGAAGAGGATTGTGGAGAAGTGCCTTACCTCCGCCCGTGCCAGGGAGGCGGCGAGGAAGGCCAGAGACCTTGTTCTCAGGAAGGGGAGCCTCAACACCTCCACCCTCCCCGGGAAGCTTGCCGATTGTTCCGAGAAGGACCCCGAAAGGTGCGAGCTCTATCTGGTAGAGGGGGATTCCGCCGGAGGCTCTGCAAAGCAGGGGAGGGAACGCCGTTTCCAGGCGATATTACCCTTAAGAGGGAAGATCCTCAATGTAGAGAAGGCCCCCGCCGCAAAGATGCTTGCCCATGAGGAGATAAGGGCCATCATCACCGCCCTGGGAGCAGGGCTCGACGACCAGATGGACCTCTCGAAGCTCCGCTATCACAGGGTGATCATCATGACCGATGCCGATGTGGATGGCTCCCACATAAGAACCCTTCTCCTCACATTCTTCTTCCGCCATATGCCAGAGCTCATAAGCGGCGGGCACCTCTATATCGCCCAACCACCCCTCTACCGCATCAAAGCATCAAAGGACGAGCACTGGGTCTACTCCGACAGGGAGAAGGAGGAAATACTGGCGAGGTTCAAGGACTCAAAGAAGGTAGAGGTTCAAAGATATAAAGGCCTCGGCGAGATGAGCCCGCAGCAGCTCTGGGAGACAACCATGAACCCCGATACAAGAACAGTCCTCCAGGTCGCAGTTGAGGATGCGGTGAAGGCTGACAATATCTTCCACACCCTTATAGGGGATGAGGTGCCACCCAGAAAGGCATTCATCCAGGCCCACGCCAGGAGCGTGAAGAACCTGGATGTTTAGGCTATCCCCACCTCCCCCCCCTCATCCGCCACCAGGAGAGCGGTGAAGTCATAGCCCCTTCTCTTTAGCTCCTCCGAGCCACCCTGCTTTCGGTCCAGAATGGCTATGACCTTTACTACCCGGCACCCCTCCCCCTCCACCACCTCTATTGCCCTCAGGATAGAGCCTCCGGTGGTGATAACATCGTCAATAATAGCAACCCTTGAGCCCTTGGTTAATTCACCCTCGATAAAATTTTGTGTCCCGTGCTTTTTTGGCTCCGTACGAACTATGAATGCCGGGATCGGCTTCCCCTCCATCTGGCTCACCAGGGCCACCGAGGCAACGATCGGGTCTGCCCCTATCATCATCCCCCCAATTGCATCCACCCCACGAGTAAGTTCAAGCACCCTCCTCCCGATAAGGTGTGCCCCCTCAGGCCAGAGGGTAACCCTCCTCAGGTCAAAGTAATAGGGGCTTACCAGCCCCGAGGAGAGGGTGAATTCGCCCCTTATGAGCGCCCTCTCCTTCACTATCTCCAGAAGCCTCTCATCCGAGCTCTTTTGCTTTTTTTGCCCTGAGGGCGGTAGATACAACCCATGCTCTCGAATATACCTTTCCACTGCCTCAGGGACAAGATACCTTATTGAGAGGCCATCTCTGATTCGGTTTCTCACCTCTGTAGAGCTGACCTCGATCCAAGGGGTCTCAATAGGAATGATTTGGCTCGATGCCCCCGGGATGGCGGAATCGAGTGAGGCGAGGTCAGGGCTATATTCGGGACGCCTCACCGCGACCACACGCGAGAGCTCAAGGATCCTCCCCGGCTCCTTCCACAAGGGGAGCTGACGAAGCGCATCAGGCCCAATAATGAAGTAGAGCTCCGCATCGGGGCCAAGCTCATCCCTCAATTGAGTGATGGTGTCTATGCTGTAGCTCGGCCCCTGGTGCTCAAGCTCTATAGTTGAAAGCTCAAAGAACGGGTTTGAGCTGATGGCAAGCCTCACCATCTGGAGGCGATGCTCCCCGGAGGCGATGCCCCCCCCCTCCCTGAGCCAGGGCTCTCCCGCAGGGATGAAGCTAACCCGGTCAAGGCCTAGCCTCACCCTCACCTCCTCTGCGATTATGAGGTGTCCGCAATGAATGGGGTCAAATGTTCCTCCAAGAATGCCAAGCTTCATCCTAATCCCACTCCATCTCTATATCTCCAAACCTGACCCTATCCCCCGCCCTGACCCCTGCCCTCTCAAGGGCTCGGGCCACCCCGAGGCGGGCAAGCCTCCTCTTAATATATGCCCTTGCCTCAAGATTCTCAAGGTCGGTCATTGCCAGCATCCGCTCCACCCCGGGGTGAGAGACCAGGAATGCATCTCCATCCTTCAAAACGGTTATCTCCTTTGGAAGGGGACGAAACACCACCTTTGACGGTTGTTTCTTTTCTGCCGGGATCGACTGCACCACCCTGAATGCCTCCTCCATAAGCCGTGGAACCCCCTCGCCGGTTGCCGCTGAGATGAAAAAGGGCCTATTGGGTAAAAGCTCTGTCTCAAGCTCTCCTATTTTAGCCCTCACCTCAGGGAGGTCTATCTTATTAACCGCCAATATCTGTGGCTTCTGGGCTAACAAAGGGCTATACAGGATGAGCTCCTCGTTTATAGCTTTGATGTCTCTTTGTAGGCTTGAAGAGGTCCCATCAACCAGGTGGATCAAGACCCTCGTTCTCTCAACATGGCGAAGGAAATCACCCCCCAGCCCAACACCCCGATGAGCACCCTCAATAAGCCCTGGTATATCGGCCATAACAAAGCTGTCCCACCCCACCTCTACCACTCCCAACGCCGGCTCAAGTGTGGTGAACGGGTAATCAGCGACCTTTGGCCTTGCCCGAGAGGAACAACAAAGAAGGGTTGACTTCCCGACATTTGGATATCCAACTATACCAACATCGGCGATAAGCTTCAGATCGAGTATCAACGAAATTTCCTCCCCCTTCTCACCCCTCTGGGCAAAGCGAGGCGCCTGGTTGGTCGAGGTAATGAAGTGTGCATTCCCCCACCCCCCCATACCCCCCCTGGCCACCACCACCCTGGCTCCATCCGAGTCCAGATCAATGAGGAATACCTCACTCCCTTCATTCTTGCGATGGATGACCGTCCCCGGAGGGACAGCTATCAAAAGGTTCTCCCCCCTCCTGCCGTGTTGCTTCTTCCCTGAGCCATGCCCCCCACGCTGGGCTGCGAAAAACCTCTTTCTCAGGGAGCGAAACGTCCTCACCTTGCCATCAGCCACTACAAGGACGCTCCCACCATTACCACCATCACCACCATCAGGCCCACCAAAGGGGACATACTTCTCCCTTCGGAAACTTATGGCCCCGTTGCCACCATCTCCACCCTTGACTCTTATCTCAACTCTATCTATCATTATTTTGCTTACTTTCTACTATTTTATCTCTAATTTACTTTAATTTGTCGATAAATATTATTAATACTATAAATATTATTAATCTTTTACAACATATACATATATAATAATAACAGTAAAGTGCTCCAAAGTGTAGGTATGTTGAGAGACATATCTGGGCTCCTTTGGGGAATTTGTCGAGGGGTTGTCGTTTCTCATCAGCTTTAGAGATATAGGTCTTTAGAATGACTAGACAAGAGGGAAACATAAAATTTATGGAGTTATTGACAAAACCCTCAAGTTATAGACATAAAATGAGTACTTATCAACAATTTTATGTTTCTTTTTGTTGAGGGGTGGAGTAGAGGAGGTCCCTTATCTCGATGATGTCATGCCTGAGCTGGGGGCTATCGTTGATGTCATTTGAAATCTTCTGATACCCATAGAGCACAGCAACATGCCCCCTGCCACCGAGCTCCCTCCCGATGTCAGCGTATGGTAGATGAAGCTCCTCCCTGATGAGATACATTGCTATCTGGCGGGCAAGGGCAACATCCCGGTTACGCCTCTTGCTCAGAAGGGAATCCGGGCTTATATCGAAATAGGCTGATACTGTTTTTATCACCGATTGTGGGGAGAACCTCATTGCTGTCCCCACAGGGGCGACATCCTGAAGGGCCTTGTTGGCAAGCTCAATGGTGACGGGCTCTCTGGAGAGCATGGAGCAGGCGATGACCCGGTTTAAGGCGCCCTCGAGCTCCCTGATGTTTTTCTGAAACCTGCGGGCGATGAGATCGAGGACATCCTGTGCAAGGGCTATCCCCTGCTGCTCTGTCTTGGCCTTGAGGATGGCGAGGCGAGTCTCAAGGTCGGGTGGCTGAATATCGACGATAAGACCCCATTCAAATCGGGAGCGAAGCCTGTCCTCCAAGAGGGACATCGATTTAGGGGGGCGATCGCTGGTGAGGACGATCTGGTGGTTGGCGTTATGGAGTTCATTGAATGTATGGAAGAAGCTCTCCTGGGTCTGCTCCTTTCCGGTGATGAACTGGATATCATCCAGGAGAAGGACATCTGCTGTTCGGTATTTATTCCTGAACTCCTCGGTCTTTTTCTCCCTGATGGCGTTTATAAAGTCATTGGTGAACTGCTCTGTGGTCACATAAAGGACATGGAGGTCTTGCTTCAGGCTTTCGTGAGCGATGGCATGGAGGAGGTGGGTCTTCCCCAGCCCTGACCCGGAATAGATGAACAGAGGGTTATAGCTGCGCCCTGAGTTCTCGGCCACGGCAAGGGAGGCAGCATGGGCAAGGCGGTTGGAGCTCCCCACTATAAAGTAGTCAAAGGTGTATTTAGGGTTGAGCTTCGGGGGCTGTAACCTTACATGTTTTTGGGGGGCCTTGTTTGATTGGAAAGAACTGCCGTTGCCCTGATAGACCTGGAAGCTTACATCTAGCTCCTCACCAATGATGCCGATGAGGGTCTTCTGAATCAGGGAGGATAACCTCTTGTCAAGCCACTCTGCTGCGAAGCCATTTGGGGTGCCAACCACAAATTGATTGTCCCTGTAGCTAATGCCTGTGGTATCCCTGAGCCATGTATCATAGTTTGCTTTGGTTAGCTGTATCTGTAGTTCCCCCAGCGCCGATTCCCATATCTTTTTTGGTGGCCTTGGATTCATGAGGTTCCTTATGATGAACGCTAAGGCAGCAGAGGGTTTCCCTTAGCGGTTGTTCAACTAATTTTGGCATGCCACGGCAGGGCATGAGGAAAAGGGCACCTTTACATCGAGGAATATGTCTTCAAACGAAACCGTGCCTTTGCCACTGCCGTGATGCTCCCTTGAGAAGAGAAAATACTGAAGCGATAATTGCTGGCGAACATCAGGAGTATAGCAGAAGGCCAAGGCTTCTTGTCAAGTGGGTTTGGCACCAACTTTTGGCGGAACTTTTTTGTCTCTTTGGATGTGGTGTTGTCGTTCTCGGTTTGTGGGTGATAGAATTACCTTTGTGGGAATGCGAATCGTTTTTATGGGGACCCCTGATTTCAGTGTCCCCGTTCTGGAGCGGCTCATCGCTGGCGGGCACGAGGTTTGTGCTGTTTATACCCAACCCGATAAGCCGGGGGGGAGGGGGAGGAAAGTTTCCTTCTCACCGGTGAAAAGGGCGTCTCTGGGTCATGGGATAACGGTGCACCAGCCTTCCAGCCTCGGGAGCCCGGCTGAGGTGGAGAGGCTAAGGAGCCTTTCCCCTGAAGTGATTGTGGTCGCTAGCTTTGGTCAGATATTGCCCCAAAGAGTGCTTGAGATCCCCCCTCTTGGTTGCCTTAATATCCACCCCTCCCTACTTCCCAGGCACCGCGGTCCATCTCCCATCGCCGGTGCCATCCTCGCCGGGGACGAGGAGAGTGGGGTAACCATCATGCTCATGGGGAGGGGCCTGGATACCGGCCCCATCATTGCCCAGGAAAGGATGCCCATCTCTCCCCAGGATACCACGGGCTTACTCAGTGCCAAACTTGCCCAGCTTGGTGCTGGTCTTCTGGAGGAAACCCTTCCCCGCTGGTCTTCACACGAACTCGTCCCCAATCCCCAGGATGAGGGAAGTGCCACCTATACCAGGCTCATATCAAAGGAAGATGGGCTCATAGACTGGCAAATGTCGGCTCAGGAGCTCGAGCGGCGGGTGCGCGCCTTTCAACCCTGGCCGGGGTGCTATACCTGGTGGCAGGGGGGGCATCTCAAGATAGAACAGGCTGTTCCCCTTCCTGGGGGTGATGGGGAGCCGGGAGGGGTGGTGGAGCTTCATCTCGATGGTATAGCCTTTGGTGTCCAGACCGGCGATGGTATCCTGGGAGTCCGCCAGCTTCAGCTTGAGGGGAAGAGGGCTATGGGATCCGAGGAGTTCCTGAGGGGGCAGAGGGGTTTCATCGGGGCGATACTGCCCTGATCTTGGTTCTATGTTGAAATTATAGATTTGGAGATGTAGGGATGCGCCGCTAGGAGGTCTCATTACCTCCCTTTGAACATCGGCTCCCTCTTCTCGACCCATGCCCTTGGCCCCTCTCTGGCATCCTCGGTGCTCTGTGCTACAAGCGCCGCCCAGCTATGGGCCTCAAGGGCATTATCCAGGTCAAGGTCTAGGCAGCGATAGATGAGGTGTTTATCAAGCTGGATGGCAACCGAAGGCCCTTTGGCTATCTGACTTGCCATCTCCATCGTTTGTGGGAGGAGCTCATCATGAGGGACAACCCTCGAGACATACCCTATTTGGAGTGCCTCCTCGGCGCTGAACCTTCTTCCTGTCCAGATAAGCTCCGCTGCTCTGGCTATCCCGATGATCCTGGGAAGGATGTAGCAGCCTCCCCCGGCGGGGATTTGTCCCATCCTGACATATGCCATACTGAAAAAGGCCCTCTCTGAGGCGATCCTGATGTCGAAAAGGTTTGAGAGCTCCATCCCTCCGCCAATAGCGGGGCCATTTATCGCACCGATATATGGTTTATCCATTTCCCTTACCAGACGGGCCATCCTTGGGAAACCCTCAAGCATCTGGCTTCTTATCTGGGCCAGTGTTCCCTCCATTGGGGAGCTGGACATTTCCCTGACATTCCCTCCGGAGGAGAAGGCTCGCCCCGCCCCGGTGCCAACCACCACCTTTACCTCGCTGTCCCTCCTGGCATCCTCCAGCGCTTCTATTAGCTCCTCTATCATCCTCGGGCCTGAAGAGTTCAGGGTCTCGGGCCGGTTCAGGGTGATGGTTGCGATGCCGTTCTCCTTGACATAGAGGATATTCTCAAATTCCATTTTCCTCGCCTCCTTATGGTAATTATAACCCTTTCCTTTCTACAGAATCCAGGAGACGCAATTGACACTTGTAGGGGGGTGGGGTATAATCCTTGAGCAATGCCTAAGCGAACCTATCAGCCGAAGAGGATACCCCGGAAGAGGGAGCACGGCTTTCGGGCTCGGATGAGCACGAGGGGGGGGAGGGCTGTTCTCAGTCACAGGAGGAATAAGGGTCGGAGGAGGCTCACGGTGTGATGAGGATGGAGGAGAGGCTTAAAGGGAGGAGGGATTTTCAGGCTGTCTATCACAAGGGAAGGACCTGGTCGAACAGCCTTTTGGTAATGAAGGCCATGCCAAACGGGCTTGATCTGAATCGCTATGGCTTCTCGGCGGGGAGGAGGTTGGGTGGGGCGGTTGTGAGAAACAGGGTGAAGAGGCTGGTGCGGGAGAGGGTCAGGCTGACCCCAATTGAGCCTGGCTGGGACATTGTTTTCATTGCCAGGGGCACAGCCGATTACCACCCCTTTAAGGGTGCTATCGAGGACCTTCTATCTCGAGCAAGGCTTCTCAAGGGTGGGAGGGCGGAGCCTTGAGGGAGGTCGCCTTGAGTCTGATCAGGATATATCAGATGAGCCTGTCCCCATTCATCGGGCGCTCCTGTCGTTTTGACCCTACCTGCTCTCGATATACCTATGAGGCGATCGAGAGATATGGGTTCCTCAAGGGTGTCTGGCTGGGAGTAAGGCGTATAGCCCGCTGTAATCCCCTTTTCCCCGGTGGCTACGACCCTGTGCCCTGAATTAAATTGAAGGTGGTTGGATATTAAAAGAAGGATAGCTCTAATCCTGTTGATACTGCTAGTCGTTCCCCTTATCGGGTGCACCAGTGTCCCGTTACGGGGGTGGTCGGGGTCGGTGGAGGCCGAGGGAATCATCTATATGGGCTCTATGCAGGGTGAGGTCCTGGCGATAAGCCCTGAAAGCCGCATCGTGAATCACTCATTCCCTCAGGAGACGGTCGGAGAGTGGAGATTTGTCGCCGGTGGCGCTCAGGGAGGGGGGTTATTCAGTTGTGCTGCCCCGGTTCTGGTCTCTATCTATGGCACCCCTGCGCTTTCGGAGGGCTTCGTCTATATAGGAACGAGCTTGGGAAAGGTCTATTGTCTAAATGCTACCAGTGGGAATGAGCGCTGGGCCTATCCCGAGGAAGGCTCCATCGGCTCAATAGTTGGAAGCCCGGTTGTGTGGAATGGAATTGTCTATGTTGGCTCTTCTGATGGAAATCTCTATGCTATCGATGCTGAAACTGGCCAGCTAAAGGCAGGCTTCGCCGATGGCGGGGTATTCCAGACCGGGGATAAGATATGGTCAACCCCCTTAGTTTATGATGGCATCATCTATTTTGGCTCCTTCGACCACAGCCTCTACGCCATCGATGCCGAAACAGGCGATCCGGTGTGGGGTGAGCCATTTGAGACTGAGGGTGCCATCGGCTCAACCCCTTTTATATTGAATGGGACTGTTTACATCGGCTCCTTTGACAATAGCCTCTACGCCATCGATGCCGAAACAGGCGAGGGATTATGGTCATTTCCGGGTGAGAACTGGTTCTGGGCAGACCCGGCAACGGATGGCGAGACCATATATCTTGGATGCCTTGATGGCAATCTCTATGCCATCGATGCCGAAACTGGCCAGCTAAGGGCAGGCTTTGCCGATGACGGCGTATTCCAGACCGGTGGCCCCATCCGCTCGACCCCGGTCCTTGATGGTGAGGTCCTCGTCGTCGCCTCACAGGATGGGAAGGTATATGCCATCGATAAGGATAGTGGGGAGAGGATTTGGACCCGGAACCTGGACTCGCCCATCATGGCACCATTATCCCTCTCGGGTGATACAGTCCATGTCCATACCCATGAGCATATTATCTATGCTCTTGCTATTAGTGATGGGATGATAGTGTGGGAATTTGACACTGCTGAGTGAGGTGATAGAGATTTGCCCAGTATAAATAGAAAAAGCCTGTTGGTAATCCTCCTGGTTATTGCGCTTGCTGCTGTTCTTGCAATGAACTGGGAGGTTGTTGCCCTAAGGCCCATGCTGAACATACTGATCGTGCTCTACAGTGGGCTTGCCCACAACTTCGGTCTCACCATCGTTTTCCTCACCATCGTTGTCCGCCTCATCCTTTTGCCCCTGACCCTGAGGCAGATTCGCTCCACACAGCGGATGCAGCTACTTCAGCCGAAGATCCAGGAGATACAGAAGAAGTATGCCAAGGACCAGAAGAAGCTCCAGGAGGAGACGAGCAAGCTATATAGTGAGGCAGGGGTAAGCACCTGGGGCTGTGTGCTGCCAATGGCGATACAGTTCCCCATCTGGATTGCCCTCTACCAGTGCATCATGAGGGTGATGGCAACCAACCCTGAGGACCTCCTGGCCCTCTCACAGAGCCTTTACTCCTGGCCTGTAGTTCAAGGCATAGTGCCCTTAAACCAGAATTTCCTGTGGCTTAATCTGGCCTATCCCGACTCAATCTTTGTCCTCCCTATCCTTGTTGCTGTGACCATGTGGGTGCAGCAGAAGATGATGACCTCCACTACCGCTGACCCCCGCCAGCAGCAGATGAATACCATGATGCTGTGGATGATGCCGCTCATGTTCGGGCTTTTCACCCTCCAGTTTCCCAGTGGGCTGGCGGTATACTGGGTGACCATGAACATTGTCGGCATTATTACACAATACTTTGTTACCGGTTGGGGGGGTCTGAGGAGGGGTGTAGCTGCCCCAGCAGGGCCTAAAGCTATCCCGGCTACCCCAGACCCGAAGGTTGTCCCTGAAGAGGCCTTCCCGGAGAGAAAGGGGAGTGTGGATGGAAAACCTGGAGATAAGCGCCAAGTCACTGGAGGAGGCGATCGATCTCGCTCTAAAAAAGCTAGGTCTAAGCAGGGAGGAGGTAGAGGTAGAGGTTCTAAGAAAGGCTAGGTCTGGGTTTTTGGGTATTGGCGCTGAGGATGCCCTTGTCAGGGTAACACCACTATCGCATCCTGAGAAAGACGCCGCATCGATAGCCAGGGAGGTCCTGGAGGAGCTCCTATCGCGGATGAAGATCCCGGCAACGGTTGAGCTTCAGGTAGGGGAGGAATCGACCATTAACCTTGAAGTCGTGGGTGATGACCTAGGCATCCTTATCGGGAGGAGGGGACAGACCCTCTACTCTATTCAGTTCATTGTGCGCCTTATCGTTGCCCATCGGCTCAGGGAGATGGTGCCGATAAGCATTGATGTGGAGGGTTATAGAAAGCGCCGCCGGGAGGCCCTGAGGGAGCTGGCGCTGAGGATGGCGGAGCAGGTGAGAACAAGCGGGCAATCGGTGACCCTTGAGCCGATGCCACCGGATGAGCGAAGGACACTGCACCTTGTCCTTGCCGATATGCCCGATATTACCACCATAAGCGTTGGTGAGGGGGAGGCGAGGAAGGTTACCATAATCCCAAAGGGCAGAACTTGACTTTGTCCTGACCATTTGCTAACCTCTAAAGTTGAGAAGGCTTTGACGGAGAAGAGTAGGGGGGTAAGGCGCCAAGCGAGTCTGGTATGGTGGGAGCAGATGCGACCCCGCCCTTCTGAAGATCGCTCCCGAGCCTCCAACCGAAACCCCGAAAAGGGGGAGTAGGCTTGGACGGTCTCGTCGGCCGTTATCCCGGCGGGGGCTTAATTCGAGCCCTTTAGGAGTGCCCCGATTATCGGGGAATTAGGGTGGTACCGCGGGTTTTGAGCTCGTCCCTAAGGGGCGAGCTTTTTCATACCAGGAGGATTTCATGTTCAAGCCAGTTCCCAGCAGGGTGGATTTCCCCCAGATGGAGGAGGAGATCATCCGTTTCTGGAGGGAGAGCCGCATCTTCCGAGAGAGCGTCTCAAGAGAGGATAGACCCATTTTCTCATTCTACGAGGGGCCGCCAACGGCGAATGCCAGCCCCGGGGTTCATCACATCCTCTCAAGGGTGTTCAAGGATGTGATCCCCAGATACAAGACGATGAAGGGCTATTGTGTCCCCAGGAAGGCTGGCTGGGACACCCATGGGCTCCCTGTGGAGCTTGAGGTTGAGAGGGAGCTGGGATTTTCCTCAAAGAGGGATATAGAGGAATATGGGGTGGAGGAATTCAATTCCCGCTGTCGCCAGAGCGTTTTTCGATACCTTGAGGAGTGGGACAGGCTTACCGAGCGAATCGGGTTCTGGCTTGATATGGACGAGCCCTATATAACCCTCGATAATAATTACATAGAGTCCTGCTGGTGGGTTATAAAAGAGCTATGGGAGAGGGGCCTTGTCTATCAGGGATACCGTGTCACCCCCCACTGCCCAAGATGCGGAACATCCCTCTCCTCACATGAGGTAGCCCTTGGCTATGAGGAGGCAGATGACCCATCGGTCTATATAAAATTCAAACTTGACCCCACATCGGCCTCAGTGGAAAGGCACCCCAAAATCGGGTCACGGTTTCGGACATTCCTCAAGAGGCCCTGTTACCTTCTCGCTTGGACAACCACCCCGTGGACGTTGCCAGGAAATACCGCCCTTGCGGTGGCACCAGATGCTGAATATTCCCTCCTGGAGGGCCTCGATGACTACCTCATAATGGCATCGGCTCTTATAGAGAGGGTTTGTCCCGAGGGCTATGGTGTGATCACCGCCATGCCTAGCTCTGAGCTTTTGGACCTCGAATATGAGCCCCTCTATAACCCGCATAACTATGGTATTGAGAGAAAGCGTTTTCATATGTATTACACCCCGGATGCCGGGGCCAGGATGGCACTTGAAGAGCAGAGGCCAGAGAGAAATTTGCGCTACCGGGTGATTGATGCTGAATTCGTCTCCCTTGAAGAGGGCACCGGCATCGTCCACATCGCCCCTGCATTCGGCGAGGCGGACTTTGAGGCCGGTGAGGACGATGACCTTGATTTCGTCAGGGATTACATTGACCTTCAGGGAAACATCGTCGGAACTTACCCCTTTTCAGGGAGGTTTGTCAAGGATGCCGACCCCATTATTATCGAGGACCTGAGGGAGAGGGGACTTCTCTATCGTAGTGAGAGGGTCCGTCATACCTACCCATTCTGCTGGAGGTGCAATACCCCACTCCTCTACTATGCAAAGGGCTCCTGGTATATCAAGACCACTGCTGTAAAGGAGAGGCTAATATCTGGAAATGAGGAGATAAATTGGTACCCGGAGCACATAAAGAGAGGTCGCTTTGGGGACTGGCTCCAGAACAATGTCGACTGGGCATTTTCGAGGGAGAGGTACTGGGGGACACCGCTTCCGATATGGAGGTGTGAGTCCTGTGGCACTTGTGAGTGCATCGGAAGCATCGATGAGATCAGGGGCAAGGAGGGGATTTCGGGGTTTGAGGAGCCTCTGGACCTTCATCGCCCCTTTGTGGACAGGATAACCTACACATGCCCTCGTTGTCGGGGGGTGATGCACCGCGTCCTGGAGGTTCTCGATGCCTGGTTCGACTCAGGGGCAATGCCGGTAGCCCAGTGGCATTATCCATTTGAAAACCAGGAAGAGTTCCAAAAGAGCTTCCCCGCCGACTTCATCTGCGAGGCGGTGGACCAGACAAGGGGCTGGTTTTATACCCTCCATGCCCTTTCCACCCTCCTCTTTGGCCGCCCTTGCTTCAGGAACGTGATCTGCCTTGGTCATATCCTCGATGAGAGGGGTGAGAAGATGAGCAAGTCCAGGGGGAATGTTGTTGACCCCTGGGAGATAATAAATTCCCAAGGTGCTGATGCCCTTAGGTGGTATCTCCTGACCTCCTCACCCCCAGGGAATGCGCGCCGCTTCTCCTCTGAGCTCGTCCTCCAGGTGATGAGGAAGTTCCACCTCACCCTTTGGAATACCTACTCCTTCTTTGTAACCTATGCCAATATCGATGGATTTGACCCTCGCTCCGATACCCCATACCGCTCCGAGCTTGATCGCTGGATCATCTCCGAGCTTAACGAGACCATCCTGATGGTTGGGGGGCACCTGGATGATTACAACCCCACTGATGCTGGGAGGAGGATCGAGGAGTTTGTGGATGACCTCTCAAACTGGTATGTGAGGAGGTCAAGGAGGAGGTTCTGGAAGAGCGAGAGCGATGCCGATAAGCTTGCGGCCTATCAAACGCTCTATAAGTGCCTGGTAACCCTGTCCAGGCTCCTGGCACCTTTCACCCCGTTTATCTCTGAGGAGATTTATCGGAACCTTGTTTCTGAAATATACCCTGATGAGCCGGGGAGTGTTCACCTTGCCGATTTCCCGGTTGCTGACCTTTCCAGGATCGATGAGGAGTTGTCTCGCGACATTCACTTGGTAATGAAGGTTTCAAGCCTTGGGCGTGCTGCAAGAAGCAAGGCGGGGATAAAGGTGCGTCAGCCGCTTTCAAGGGTCCTGGTCAGGGTGGGGTCGGCTGAGGAGCAGGATGGGCTTCTGAGGCACTCATCCCAGGTTCTTGAGGAGCTGAATGTGAAGGAACTACAGTTTGTCAGTGGCCTGGAAGAGCTCATGGACGTCGTAAGTGAGTCGGTCATCGACTTCAAGGAGTTGGAAACAACTGATGTAGGTAAGAATGGTATTGTTGTTTCCGTTACCGAGCTAAAGGAGAATGGAAACGGCTATATTTTTTCGCTACGGCGTAATATGAGAGACAAGGCCGGGTACATCTCGGCACACGAAGGTGGCTATTCGGTCGCTATAGCCACGGAAATCCCGCAGGAGCTCCTCGATGAGGGCATGGCGAGAGAGTTGGTGCATCGCCTGCAGACGATGCGCAGGAAGGCGGGCTTTGACATCGCCGACTATATCTTCACCTATTATCAGGGCGAGCCATCGGTTCAGCGCGCAATAAAGCAATTCGCCCCTTATATCAGGCAGGAAACGCTCTCCCGAAGGCTTATTAAAGCCTCCCCTCCCAAGCGGGCCTATATTGAGAGCCACAGGATTTCGGGCAAGGATATAGTCCTTGGTGTGAGA
>DAOWNJ010000002.1 GCA_030642645.1 Dehalococcoidia bacterium
ATTCCCCACTGCTGCCTCCCGTAGGAGTCTGGGCCGTATCTCAGTCCCAGTGTGGCTGATCGTCCTCTCAAACCAGCTACCCGTCTTCGGCTTGGTGGGCCTTTACCTCACCAACCACCTGATAGGACGCAAGCCCCTCCCCAAGCGCTCCGATAAGAGCTTTCCTCCCCATTTGGGGAGCTCATGCGCTATTAGCCCCGATTTCTCGGGGTTATCCCCCACTTGGGGGTAGGTTCTTACGCGTTACTCACCCGTTCGCCACTGGGGATGGAACCGAAATCCCACCCCCCGTACGACTTGCATGCATTAGGCACGCCGCCAGCGTTTATCCTGAGCCAGGATCAAACTCTCCACTCTTCCTTCCACTATCCAGTTGTTAAGGTGCTTCTAGACAGGACGATACTATCATAAATCCACCCAACTGTCAAGGGAACCTCCGATTTACATGCTCCGCGAGGTGTGTTATAATTTCATTCAAATATTGAGGTAGGTGAAGATGCCGCTTGATAAAGAGGGGAAGGTGGTCATTATAGAGGAATTCAGGCTTCACCCCACAGACACGGGGTCAACTGAGGTGCAGATCGCCCTCCTCACCAAGAGGATAAATCGACTGACCGAGCACCTCAGGGTTAATCGTCATGACTACCACTCCCGCCATGGACTCCTCAAGCTTGTAGGGCAGCGGAGAAGGCTTCTAGCATACCTGGCTAGGACCGACATAAACCGATACCGCAATGTTATATCTAGACTTGGTCTGAGAAAGTAGGCCTGGGAAAGGATTGGGGGTAAACCTGTGATGTCCCACGATTTTGAATGTATATTTGGTGATAGAGCGCTCATTATAGAGACAGGCAAGTTTGCTGAGCAGGCAAACGGAGCCGTTAGTATTCGCTATGGTGATACAGTCGTCCTGGTCACCGCCTGCATGAGCGCTGATCCGAGGGAGGGGATAGATTTCCTCCCCCTAACCATCGATTACGAGGAGAAACTCTACGCTGCAGGCAAGATACCGGGGAGCTTCTTCAGGAGGGAGGGGAGGCCCAGCCAGGAGGCGATCCTCGTCGACCGCCTTACCGATCGTCCCCTGAGGCCCCTCTTCCCGAAGGGCTTCAGAAATGATGTCCAGATCGTGGTTACTGTCCTCTCTGCGGATCAGGAGAACGACCCAGATATACTCTCTGTTATCGGTGCCTCAGCCGCTCTTTCCATATCCGATATTCCGTTTGAGGGGCCGGTGAGCGCCGTCAGGATAGGCTATATCAATGGTGATTATGTGGTGAACCCCACCTTCACCCAGCTTGCTGAGAGCGTCCTGGACCTTGTAGTCGCAGGCACCAGGGATGCCGTAGTGATGGTGGAGGGTGGGGCTAGGGAGGTGGCGGAGGGCATCATTATAGAGGCGATCAAAATTGGGCAAGAGGCCAATTTGGAGGTGCTCAGGCTTCAGGAGCGCCTCCGAGAGGCATGTGGAACCAAAAAGATGGAATTTGAGGCGAGCGAGATCGCTCCCGGAGTGGAGCAGGAAGTATCCTCAATCCTTGACGGGAGACTCGTTGAGGCGATAAAAAAAGAGGACAAGGGTGAGCGCGGTAGTGCCCTCTCTTCCCTCAAAAAGGAGCTCCTGGAGAAACTGGATGGGATATTCTCCACGCAAGACATTCTCTCCGTTTTCGATTCCAGATTGAAGGCGGAGATGAGAGAGGGCATCCTGAAGAGGGGGAGCCGACTCAATGGTCGCGCCTTAAACGAGGTTCGACCGATAACCGCAGAGGTTGGGGTCCTTCCGAGGACCCATGGTTCGGGGCTTTTCATCAGGGGAGGGACGCAGGTTCTCACCATCACCACCCTCGGCTCTTCAGGGGAGGAGCAGAGGATAGATGGCATCGGGGTGGAGGAGTCTAAACGATTCATTCATCACTACAACTTCCCCCCATTCTCCGTTGGCGAGGTGAGGCGTATCGGCACGCCGGGAAGGCGCGAGATCGGACATGGTGCCCTTGTAGAGAAGGCCATTCTCCCGGTGCTCCCTGATGAAGAGGCGTTTCCCTATACCATCCGTCTGGTATCGGAGGTTTTGAGTTCCAACGGCAGCACCTCAATGGCCAGCGCCTGCGGCTCCAGCCTGTCTCTCATGGACGCCGGCGTGCCCATTAAGAGGGCTGTGGGTGGGGTGGCTATGGGACTTGTGAGCGGGGGTGGGGAGGGATATGCCATCCTCACCGATATAGAGGGAATGGAGGACGCCTGTGGCGACATGGACTTCAAGGTGGCAGGGACCACTGAGGGGGTAACCGCAATTCAGTTGGACATAAAACTAAAGGGCATAACCAGTGATATACTGGAAAAGGCGCTGGACCAGGCCCGTGATGCCCGCCTCTTTATACTGGGCAGGATGGCAGAGACAATAAACGAGAGCCGTCCAGAGCTCAGCCCCTATGCACCTCGAATGACAAAGCTCACCATCGACCCCTCAAAGATCGGGAGTGTTATCGGCCCTGGTGGCAGGACGATCAGGGCGATCATTGAGGAGACGAAGGTGAGCATAAATGTTGAGAACGATGGCACGATCTATATTGGCTCTACCAGTGAGGAGGCAGCAAAGAGGGCGATCAAGATAATTGAGGACCTCACAAGGGAGATAGAGGTCGGGGGGATATATACCGGTAAGGTGACCAGGCTCACCAACTTCGGGGCCTTTGTTGAGATAGTCCAGGGGAAGGAGGGGATGGTTCATATCTCTGAGCTTGCTGACTACCGTGTCCCAAGCGTTGAGGATGTGGTAAAGGTAGGGGACGAGATTATGGTCATGGTCATCGAGATAGATCGCATGGGGAGGATAAACCTCTCCCGTCGTGCTGTATTTCAAGGGCTCTCAAGGGTGAGTGGGGCCAAGGTGGGGGATTCACTGGCTCCTCCAACCCCCGTGAGGCGTCCCGAGGGTGACCGACGCCCTACCAACCAGCGGAGGCCAGGCCCTCAAAGGCGCCCCCCGATGCGATAGGGCTCAGTAATGGGACCGATAGGTGTAATAGTTCATGGGGCTCTGGGGAGGGTGGGGGAAGAGGTGTTGAGGGCCCTCTCTTTGGACCCTGAGCTTCGGGCGGTTGGGGCAGTAGACCTGAGGGCAGATAGAGATCACCTTCCTCTTCCTGATGGCTCAGGCGAGATTCCCCTTTCTAAAGACCTGGAGTCGATCCTCTCAAGCATGCACCCCGATGTTCTTGTTGACTTCACCAATGCCGAGGCAACGATGAGTGCAGTCCCTATTGCGGCGAGGAGGGGGGTGAATCTGGTCGTTGGAACAACAGGACTAACGGCGGAGAATATTAAGGAGATAGGAAGACTGTGCCAGGAGAATGGTGTGGGGGCCGTTGTCGCCCCCAATTTCGCCCTTGGGGCGGTTTTGATGGCCCACCTGGCAGGGATAGCGGCAAGGTTCTTTGACTACGCCGAGATATTGGAGATGCATCACGAGGGGAAGGCGGATGCCCCATCCGGGACCGCCATCCAAACGGCAAGGGCGATGTTGGGTGCGAGGGGAAAACCATTTGAGAAAGCAGAGGTGAAAAATGAGACCCTCGCCGGGACAAGGGGTGGTGAAGTCGAGGGCATCGCTATTCATAGCATGAGGATGCCGGGTCTGCTTGCCCATCAGGAGGTAATCTTTGGAGGTGAGGGTCAGACCCTGAAGATACGCCATGATACTATCGGCAGGGAATGCTATATGCCAGGGGTAATTCTGGCCATCAAGGAGGTGGGGAGGAGAAGTGGGCTCGTTTACGGACTTGAGTCGCTCTTGGGTCTGGGGGAGGGGAGATGAAAGGCTACAATGTCGCCATTGTGGGGGCCACTGGTCTTGTTGGAGGGGAGTTTATCAAGGTTCTTGTAGGGCGCCAATTCCCTATAGCCTCAATCCAGCTCTATGCCTCGGACCGCTCGGCGGGAAGGAAGCTCTCCTTTGGCAAGGAGGAGATAGAGGTAAAAGAGACCTCCCCCCAATCATTTGACCATATAGATATCGTCCTCTTCTCCGCGGGGAGCCAGGTGAGCCACTACTTCTCCCCGATAGCGGCCGGGGCCGGGGCGGTGGTGATCGATAACAGCGCTGCCTTCAGGATGGATCCCGAGGTGCCCTTGGTCGTTCCTGAGGTAAACCCTGATGATGTAAAGAGTCACAGGGGGATCATTGCCAACCCGAATTGCTCCACCATCCAGATGGTGGTGGCCCTCTACCCCCTTCACAAGCTAAACCCTATAAAGCGCATCATTGTTGATACTTACCAGTCGGTATCAGGCACCGGTTTGGCTGCCCTGGGGGAGCTCTCAAATCAGGCGAGGCTCGTCCTCCAGGGAAGAGAGGTCCTTCCCCATGTCTATCCTCACCAGGTCGCCTTTAATGTCCTCCCAGAGATAGATGTCTTCCTTGAAAATGGCTATACAAAAGAGGAGTGGAAGCTGGTGGAGGAGACAAGGAAGTCATGCATGCTGAGGAAATCGCCATCTCGGCAACCTGCGTTCGTGTTCCGGTCTATATCGGGCATAGTGAGGCGATACATGTTGAGTTCACTGACCCTATTTCCCCGGAGGAGGCGAGGCGAATCCTCGCCGAGGCCCCAGGGGTGAAAGTCCTTGATGACCCCCCCATGAGCCTCTACCCATACCCATGGGCAGCGGCTGGGATGGACGATGTCTTTGTTGGGCGCATCCGCCGCGATGCCTCCAACCCCAATGGCCTTGCTATGTGGGTTGTTGCCGATAACCTGAGAAAGGGTGCCGCCCTCAATGCAGTCCAGATCGCTGAGGTTGTGATCGATAAGGGATTGATAAAAGGAGGCAGCGAATGGAAGGGCTTGGTCGCCTCCTGACGGCGATGGTAACCCCATTCGATGAGAATGGGAATGTAGACTATGAACAGGCGAAGAGGCTGGCCCTTGCCCTGGTTGACTCTGGGAGCGATGGGCTGGTTGTCTCGGGGACCACCGGGGAGTCCCCAACCCTATCAAGAGAGGAGAAGCTAAGGCTGTTCTCAGAGGTAAAGTCTGCCATAGGGGGGAGGGGGGCTGTGGTGGCCGGGAGCGGCAGCAACAACACAGCCGAGAGCGTTAGGCTAACAAGAGAGGCGGAGAGGGCCGGGGCCGATGCCATCCTCCTTGTCGTCCCCTATTACAATAAGCCGACACAGGAGGGCCTCTTCCAGCACTTCAAGGTCATCGCAGAGGCTACAAGCTTGCCCTGTATCCCTTATAATGTCCCCTCCAGAACGGTTACCAGCCTTGCTGCGGATACCGTGATAAGGTTAAGCCAGATTGAAAACATAAAGGGAATAAAGGAGGCGAGCGGAAACCTGAGCGAGATCGCAAAGATAATTGAAGGCACGGGCGAGGATTTCCTGGTCTATAGTGGAAATGACTTGGATACCCTTCCCATTTTATCATCAGGCGGCTACGGGGTAATAAGCGTTGCCTCACACCTTGTAGGCAGTCAAATAAAGGGGATGATCGAAGGCTTTCTAGCTGGCCAAATAGGGAAGGCAGCCGAGATGCATCGGAGGCTTCTTCCATTAGTTAACGCCCTTTTTATCATCTCCAATCCCATCCCGATCAAATACGCTCTTAACCATCTGGGCTTTCCAGTTGGAAAACCCCGCCTGCCACTCACAGAGCTCGATGAGAGGACGGGGGCCCAGATAGAGGCAACGCTAAAGAGCTACAAGATTGACCTGCCGATAGCGGCAGGGTCATAAAGGGCGCTCCCCGCAAATCAAGAAAAATTCAGATGATCTCTCTCACCATTATCGTCTCCTCCCTCCTCGGCCCCACAGATATCAGGTCAACAGGGCAGCCAATTATCTCCTCCAGCCTCCTCACATAGGAGCGGGCCTGGGGGGGGAGGTCGTCAAATTGCCTGGCCCCGCTTATATCACACTCCCCCCCCTCCACCTCCTCCCAGAGCGGCTGGCATCTCTCAAGGAAAGCGATGCTCGATGGAAAACGTGTTATGGTCTCTCCATCTACCTTATATCCGGTGCAGATCTTGAGTGACGGGAAGACATCGAGGATGTCGAGGCGGGTGAGGGCGATGCCGGTGAAGCCATTTAGCTGTGAGCTGAGGCGGCAGGCCACCCCATCGAACCAGCCACAGCGCCGTGGCCTTCCTGTTGTCGCCCCATACTCATGGGCCCTCTCCCTGATGAGCTCGCCGGTCTCATCAAAAAGCTCGGTTGGCATTGGCCCTGCCCCAACCCTTGTGGTGTATGCCTTGAACACCCCGATGATGCGGTCAATCCTTATCGGGCTCAGGCCCAGACCAGGGCATGACCCCCCGACTATGGCTGAGCATGAGGTTACATATGGATAGGTTCCGAAGTCGATGTCGAGCATGGTCCCCTGGGAACCCTCAAGTAGTACCCTGTCCCCCCTCTGGGCCGCCTCCTCAACCATAACCTCGGTCTCCCTTATGAATGGTCGAAGGCGTTCCCCATATTGGCAGTAGTCCTGATAGACTTCTTCAAGGGATAGTGGCTTTGCTCCATACACCCTGGTCAGGATGAGGTTCTTCTGCTCGAGCACAAAGTGGAGACGCTCCAGGAAGTTCTCTTTATCGAGGAGCTCGCCAGCCCTGATCCCCAATCTTTGAACCTTGTCCACAAAGGCGGGGCCTATCCCCTTCCTTGTTGTGCCCAGGGCTCCCCCTCCCCTCGCCTCCTCCTCAAGGGAGTCGAGGAGGAGGTGATAGGGCATTACCAGGTGAGCCCGGTCGCTTATATAGAGATTTTTCGTCTCAACCCCTCTAGAGTGGAGAGATTCCAACTCCTCAAGGAGTGTCTTCGGGTCAAGCACAACGCCATTTCCGATGATGCAGACCACCTCTGGGTGGAAGATACCCGATGGGACCAGATGCATCCGGAACTCGCCATAGGGGTTTAAGACAGTATGGCCTGCGTTAGACCCCCCTGAGAAGCGGGCCACCATATTGGCCCTCTCGGAGAGGAGGTCGATAATCTTCCCCTTCCCCTCGTCCCCCCACTGTCCCCCGATAACAGCAACTACTGACATCTTAAGAGCAGTATATCAGAAGGGAGGCAGTTTGATAAGGGGTGATGTTGACAATCATTTGAAACTTGTGCTAAATTAGTTTGATTTGCCCGAGTGGCGCAATGGCAGCGCAACCGACTTGTAATCGGTAGGTTAGAGGGTTCGAATCCCCTCTCGGGCTGGGCGGGGTGCCGGAGTGGTTAATCGGAGCAGACTGTAAATCTGCCGCCTTAAGTGGCTACGTAGGTTCGAATCCTACCCCCGCCACTATACTAAGGCGTTAGAGTTCAGAAGGCCCACATAGCTCAGTGGTAGAGCACGTTCTTGGTAAGAACGGGGTCACCAGTTCAAGTCTGGTTGTGGGCTCCATATCAAGAAGGAGGAAATATGGCAAAGAAGAGATATGAGAGGACAAAGCCCCATGTCAATGTGGGCACGATAGGGCATGTTGATCACGGGAAGACAACACTGACCTCAGCGATTACCAATATTCTCTCTAAAGTAAGCTCCACCCAGTATCGTGCCTTCGAGTCTATAGACAACGCCCCAGAGGAGAAGGCGAGGGGGCTAACCATTGCTATCTCCCATATAGAGTATGAGACCGAAAAGCGCCACTATTGTCATGTGGATTGCCCTGGACATGCCGACTATATTAAGAACATGATCACTGGCGCAGCTCAGATGGATGGGGCGATATTGGTAGTAGCTGCTGATGATGGGCCCATGCCGCAGACAAGGGAGCATCTCTTACTGGCACGCCAGGTGGAGGTACCTTCGGTAATGGTCGCCCTGAATAAGGCGGACCTGATGGAGGACATAGAGCTTTTGGACCTGGTAGAACTTGAGATGAGGGAGCTACTAGATAAGTATGGTTTCCCCGGAGATACCACACCTATAATTCGTGTAAGCGCCCTCAAGGCCGGGGAATGTGGCTGTGGCAAGAGGGAATGTCCTTGGTGTGGAGGGATATGGAATCTAATAGATACATTAGACGAGTATATTCCTACCCCTGTGCGAGATAGAGACAAGCCTTTCCTCATGCCTGTAGAGGATGTATTCAGCATTAAGGGTCGGGGAACGGTCCCCACTGGAAGGGTTGAGCGGGGGGTGATCAAGGCAGGGGATATGGTTGAGATAGTGGGACTGGGGGTGGAGACGAGGAAGACAGTGGTCACCAGCCTTGAGATGTTTCACAAGACATTGGATGAGGCATTGCCGGGTGACGCTTTGGGATGCCTCCTCCGAGGTGTGGAGCGAAAAGATGTAGAGAGGGGGATGGTGCTGGCAGCCCCCGGTACGGTGAAGCCACATACCAAGGCCAAGGCCCAGGTATATGTGCTAACGAAGGAGGAGGGAGGGAGGCACACGCCTTTCTTCACTGGATATAAGCCGCAGTTCTTTATCAGGACAACGGACGTAACCGGAATAATCACACTACCCGATGGGGTGGAGATGATCATGCCCGGAGACAATGTGGAGATAAGCGTAGAGCTCATCTACCCTGTAGCCCTTGAGGAGGGGCTTCGCTTTGCTATCCGTGAAGGGGGGAGGACGGTAGGGGCGGGTGTCTTCACCCAGACGATCGAGTAAAGGTGGCTAAGAAAGGCGGGACAAGGGTTATTATTCACCTCGCCTGCACTGAGTGCAGGGAGAGAAACTATACCACTACCAAGAATCGGAGGAACGACCCACAGAGGCTGGAGCTGAGGAAGTTCTGTCCTCGTTGCCGCAGCTACCGCCTTCATCGAGAGACGAGGTAGATTTGAGGCGGCCCACCGCGAAAAGGTCCAGGTTCGGGTTTATCAGAGATGTTGTATCTGAGCTCAGAAAGGTGGCCTGGCCATCGAGGAGGGATGTGGCATATTTAGGGACAATCGTTGTCATCATCTCATTGGTTGTGGCGATATTCCTTGGGGCTATTGATTTCGGCTTTTACAGGATGGCAGGGGAGCTTTTCCCCCTCCCCGCTGTAGCCTATTCAGGGACGGTGAAGGTGGACGGGGTAGATGCCGTCGATGGGACCCAGGTGATTGCAGTGCTAACAAAAGAGGGCATGGATAGTCTGCCATTTGATCCGGTGGCTGTATCCGATGGGCGCTATGAGGGGCTGGTGGTATCACCAAATGTTGGTGGGTATAGCGGGGGAGATGTATACTTTTTTGTGGATGGTATGTTCGCCAGGAATGTCGCCTTCAGCCCAAGCGCTAGTGGCCTGACCGATGTCGTTAACCTTTCAGCGCCATCGGTAGCGGTAACCTATTCAGGGACGGTGACGGTGGGTGAGGGAGATGCTGCTGGTGGGACAGAGGTAACGGCGGTGCTAACAAAAGAGGGCATGGATGATATGGAGTTCGGGCCGGTAGAGGTCTCTGAGGACGGCCAGTATGAAGGCCTGCTGGTGTATCCGGGAAGCCGGGGTCTGGCCCTGGAATACATTGGTGGGGAGGTCAGCTTCTATGTTGATGGGATGCCGGCAGCCGAGACCGCTGTATTCAATCCCCTTGAAACCGGCCTGACCGATGTGGTTGACCTTTCAGCGCCATCGGTATCGGTAACCTATTCAGGGACGGTGACGGTGGATGGGGTGGATGCTGCCATCGGCACCGAGATATATGCTGTAGTGGGGACATATACCTCTGAGGTGGTAACTGTCACCACCGAGGGCTTATACGAAGGGTTGGTCATAAGCCCGGGAGACAGGCCATTCCTTGGAGAGGCAGTCAGCTTCTATGTTGATGGGATGCCGGCAGCGACGGAGCCGGAGGTCATCATCTTTGACCCACGCACTACAGGCCCTACCGATGTAGTTAACCTATCAGTATTGTAGCAGGTGTCGAGATGGTAGAGGATGAGAAAAGGTGGTATGTAATCCATACCTACTCTGGTTATGAGAGCCGGGTTAAGAGGAACCTGGAGCAGCGCATAAAGAGTATGGATGTCGCTGATCAGATCTTTCAGGTTATGATACCAACTGAGGAGGAGATCGAGGTGAGGGATGGGCAGAGGCGTAATGTCTCAAGGAAGGTCTTCCCCGGATATATCATGGTTCAGATGGAGATGAGCGATGAGAGCTGGGGTGTGGTGCGAAATACCCCGGGGGTTACCGGCTTTGTGAGCGTGATCGAACAGGGAGAGAAGCTCGTTCCGGTACCATTGGAGGAGGAAGAGGTTCAGAATATAATGAGGCAGATGGAGTCAAAGACCCCTAGGGTCAAGGTTGGCTTCAGAAAGGGGGAGAGTATAAGGGTTACTGGTGGCCCTTTCACCGATTTCATTGGGGTTGTTGATGAGATCAATCTGGCCAAGGGGAAGGTGAGGGTTCTCGTCTCCTTCTTCGGGAGGGAGACCCCGATGGAGCTCGATTTCCTTCAGGTGGAGAGGCTTTAATGGCCAAGAGGGTAAGGGCGGTTATAAGGCTTCACATCCCTGCGGGGAAGGCAAACCCAGCCCCACCGGTTGGCCCCGCCCTGGGGCAGCACGGTGTCAATATAATGGGCTTCTGCAAGGAGTATAATGAGCGCACCGCCTCTCAAGCTGGCTCCATCATCCCCGCTGAGATAACCGTCTATGATGACCGCTCCTTTAGTTTCATCACCAAGACGCCTCCGGTGAGCGACCTGTTGAGGAAGGCCATTGGTGTGGAGAAGGGGGGCCCCGGTAGGCAGGTTGTGGGGAGGATCTCCAGGGAGCAGCTTATGGAGATCACCAAGATTAAGATGGGTGACCTGAACGCCGTTTCAATCGAGGGGGCGATACGCCAGATCGAGGGGACGGCGAAGAGCATGGGTATTGAGGTAGAGAGTGAAGAGGGGAAAGAAGCACCAAGAGGCATCTAAGCTTGTGGAGAGGGGGAGGCTATACCCCCCCAGGGAGGCTATCGAGCTTGCAAAGAGAGCCTCATATGCAAGCTTCGATGAGACCGTTGAGCTCCACCTCCAGATGAACCTGGACCCCCGCCACGCTGACCAGCAGGTGAGGGGGGTGGCCCTTCTACCCAACGGACTGGGGAGGAGGGTGAGGGTTCTGGTATTCTCCCAGGGTGAGGCGGTGAGGATGGCTGAGGAGGCTGGGGCTGACTATGTGGGCTGTGATGACCTTGTGAAGAGGATCAGTGAGGAGGGATGGCTTGATTTTGATGTCGCCATCGCCATCCCTGAGGTTATGGGGAAGGTCTCGAAGCTTGGGAAGACGCTCGGCAGGAGGGGGCTGATGCCTAACCCAAAGTCGGGGACAGTGGTCCCCCCTGAGGACCTGCCAAGGGCCATCTCTGATGCTAGGAGGGGAAGGGTGGAGTTCAGGATGGACAGAACCGCCATCATCCACCTCCCTGTGGGAAAGGTTAGCTTCGACGAGGACAAGCTCTTTGAAAACCTGGCGACACTGATTGAGGCGATCTTAAAGGCCAAGCCGAGTGGCGCCAAGGGGCAGTATATCAAGAGCGCCTCACTCGCCACTACAATGGGCCCTGGGATAAGGCTTGACCTTAAGCCTGCCCTTTCTCTAAGTTCATAGTTTATATTTGCCGTAGACAGCGGGTGCCCTGAGCTTAATACCCCGCCGAGGCGAGGAGCAAATCCTATGTCTACGGGCATGGGGTTTATTGATTTTGAGGTGAGAGTGATGACGAAGGTAAATAAACAGGATACGGTGAAGGCGATTGCCGATATGCTACAGGACTCAACCATAGCCGTGGTAACCGATTACCGGGGGCTATCGGTAGCCCAGATGTCCCAGCTTCGCTCAAACCTCAGACAGGCCGGGATAAGTTATCGGGTGGTGAAGAACACCCTGGCCCGCTTCGCCGCAAAGGAGGCAGGTGATGAGGAGCTTGTTGGAATACTCCAGGGCCCTACTGCTATCGCCTTTGGTTACGGGGAGATCGCCGAGCCGGCGAAGGTCATCGCCGGCTACATCAGTTCCTCAAGAACATCCCTCTCAGTAAAGGGGGCACTGCTGAGTGGGAGGGTCTTGAGCCCAGAGGAGGTGTCCTCACTATCAATGTTGCCCTCGAGGGGGGTGTTGATCGCCAGACTGATGGGGGGACTCCAGGCACCGATTGTGGGCCTGGTTAACGTCCTGGGCGCCAACATGAGAGGATTCGCCACAGTCCTAAATGCCAGGATTCAACAAATGGAAGGAGGATAGGATGGTAGAGGAACAATTGCCCGAGGAGGAGGTCAAACAGAAGACAAGGAAGGGCTCTACAAAGGTGAAGACAATCACAAAGGATGATATTATCGCCGCCATCAAGGAGATGAACCTCCTTGAGGTCTCCGAGCTAGTAAAGGCCCTGGAGGCAGAGTTCGGGGTCAGTGCCACCCCGGTGATGGCACCCGCTGCTGCCCCCGCTGGAGGGCCCACCGCCCCCCCAGAGGAGGAACAGGTGGAGTTCAATATAACCCTCAAGGAGATCGGGGCCAACAAGATAAATGTGATCAAGGCGGTGAGGGAGCTTACAACCCTGGGGCTCAAGGAGGCAAAGGACCTGGTGGAGAGCGCCCCGGTCTTGGTGAAGGAGGGCGTGGGGAAAGAGGAGGCTCAGGCGACAAAGGAGAAGCTTGAGGCGGCAGGGGCAACTGTAGAGGTAAAGTAGCTTTCGATTGGTGGGATTTGGGGAGAAGACATGACGAGGCGCGAGAGGGTAGAGTATCACCCTATGATCCGGGACCTCCCCCCCTCAGAGCGACCAAGGGAGAGGCTCAGGGATTGTGGCTCTGAAGCCTTGAGCAACGCGGAGCTCCTGGCGATTGTCCTTCGCACCGGGACTTCCTCAGAGAATGTCTTGAATTTAGCCTCAAGGTGCTTGGTCCGATTTGGTGGGCTTTCCGGGCTGGCAAAGGCTAGCTTCAGGGAGCTCTGTGGTGAGAGGGGGCTTGGGGAGGCAAAGGCAGCGCAGCTAAAGGCAGCCCTTGAGCTTGGGAGGAGGATGGCCTCGGCGGTCCCAGAGGAGAGGGCCGTTGTCAGGTCCCCACAGGATGTTGCCAACCTCCTAATGTCGGAGATGGGCCTGCTGGAGCAGGAGGAGCTGAGGGTGGTGCTCCTAAATACAAAGAACCAGGTAATAAGGATACCTGAGGTCTACAGGGGAAGCGTTGATACCTCTGGTAAGGGTGTCTGAGGTCCTGAGGGAGGCGGTGAGGGAGAACTGCCCGGCCATCATTATGGTCCATAACCACCCCTCCGGAGACCCCACCCCGAGCAAGGAGGATATAAAGGTAACAGAGGAGATCATAGAGGGGGGAAGGCTCCTCGGCATCGATGTCCTCGATCACCTCATCATCGGCGAGGGGAGGTATGTGAGCCTAAAGGAGAGGGGATTTGGGTTTAAGCAGCCATGAGAAGGACTGGCATCTTCCTTACCTATTTCGAGGGGGAGAGGCTCAGGGATTTCCCCCAGGCCCTTGAGGGGCTCCTGGAGAGGGAGAATATTGTCTATTACGACGCGGTATACCAGAGAACGGACGGGCTTTTCTACCTGAAGCCGGTCTCAGAGGAGCTGCTACTCAAGGTTCATTCCCCGGACATGATCCAGAGGGTCAAGAGGACTCCCTACTATGAGTCTGCTCTATATTCCGCTGGGGGGACGGTTCACGCCGCAGAGAGGATATGGGAGGGGGAGATCGATAACGCCTTTGTTTTCACCAGCTTTGGAGACCACCATGCAGGGAGGAACCACTTCGGGGGGTGGTGCTACCTGAATGGTGCCGCACTTGCCATCGCCTTTCTCAGAGAAAAGGGGATGAGGAGATTTGCAATTGTGGATACCGATTCCCACCACGCCGATGGCACAAGGGATATATTCAGGGATGATAGGGATGTTCTCCATATCTGTTTCTGCTCCACCAGCCACTGTGATGAGAAGAGCAATATTGATGTAAGGGTCCCATACAGGACCTCGGATAGGGAATATCTGGAGGGGGTGGAGAGGGAGTTTGTCCCCAGGGTGGTTGAATTTGGGCCTGAGATCATATTCTGGGAGTATGGATATGATGCCACCAGGGGGGAGTATGGGGATAAGGGGCTCTCCAGGGATTGCCACCCAGGGATAGCAAGGATAATAAAGGATGCCGCCGATGGGGTCTCGGGGGGAAGGCTGGTGGCGATACTCTGTGGTGGCTCACGGCGTCAGATTGCTACCTACACTATACCGAGGATAATAGGGGTACTTTCGGAGACTGGGGGGTAGGGGGTGGAGTTCAGGAAGGTTATCACAGAAGCCCAGCTACAAAGCCCGCTCACTGGTTTTGAAAAAGAGGCCCAGCCCCTGGAATACAGGTTCGACCCCCTGACCAACATGCCATGCAGGATAAACATGAGAAGGGCCCAGAGGGTGAGGCAGGCTGAGGTAAGGGGTGTTGATACAGGAGGGTTTGTCACAAGGACAAGGAGGGATTGCTTCTTCTGCCCCGAGAATATAGATAGGAGCACTCCCCTCCTCCCCGAGAGCATCTTCGGGGTTGGGAGGATAACGGAGGGGGAGTGCGTTTTGTTCCCCAATCTATTTCCCTTTGCGGAGTATCACGCCGTGGCAAGGATAACCAGGGAGCACTACCTGGAGCTGGACCAGTATACCGAGGAGATGATAGGGGACAACCTCAAGGCATGCCAGGGGTGGATGCTCAAAGCCTATGAGTATGACCCTGAGGCGAGATACCCGATGTATAACTGGAACCTTATGCCCCCAAGCGCCGCCAGCATCGTTCACCCCCATGCTCAGGCTCTTCTGGATAAGAGGCCAACGCCATATCTGAGATTGCTCCTGGAGAAAAGCAGGGATTACTGCACTGAAACGGGCAGGAACTACTGGTCGGAGCTGGTCTCAGAGGAGAGGAGGCTCGGCGAGAGATTTATCGCTGAGAACGATTCCCTATCTCTCATCGCTAGCTTCGCCCCTCAGGGGAACAGGGAGATTTTGATCATATTCAAGGGGATAGCCTCTCTATCTGATCTCGATGAAAAGGGAAGGATGGACTTTGCCGCTGCAATTTTAGGGATATTAAGCGCCTATAAGGAGATGGGGGTGAGCTCCTTCAACCTCTCCACCTTCTCAGGGCCGATAGGGGAGAAGCTGCCCTACTACTCCCTGAACGCCAAGTTTATCTCAAGGCCCCCCGTTCAGCCCTTCTATACCTCTGATAGCGGTTTTATGGAGAGATTCCAGTACGAGAGCATAATCGAGACCATACCTGAGAGGGTGGCGGAGATGGTGAGGGAGAGATTTTAGGTTGCCCCTTTTGGAGGTTGATGTTATAATCTTAATGGAGGATAGCCATCGACAGGGAGCGGGTACTGGAGGTTCTGGATGGGGTGAAGAGTGGGGGTGTCTCGATTGAGGATGCCCTCGCCAGGCTTTCCACCCTCCCCTATGAGGACATCGGGTTTGCCAAGGTGGATCATCACCGTGCCCTCAGGAAGGGTTTCCCTGAGGTCATCCTTGGGCAGGGGAAGAGCCCCCAGCAGGTTGCCGCCATCGCCGAGAGGGTGGTAGCCGAGAGCGACAGGCTGCTGGTTACCAGGGCGGATGCTGATCTGTTCGCTGCGGTGAAGGGTAGGGTCCCTGATGCGGTCTATAAACCCGTGGCCAGGGCAATCGTTGTCGATCGGAGAAATGAGCCCCCATCCCTTCCGGGTGTTATGGTGATGAGTGGTGGAACTGCCGATATACCCGTTGCCGAGGAGGCGGTGGTAATCGCGGAGCTTATGGGCAATATCATCGATCGTGCCTACGATGTTGGAATATCAGGCGCCCACCGTCTCTTTGACCAGCTCCCCCGCCTCCAGAAGGCGAGGGTTGTTGTGGTGGTGGCTGGGATGGAGGGGGCGCTCCCCAGCCTGGTGGGCGGCCTGGTGTCGGTTCCTGTAATCGCTGTTCCCACAAGTATTGGCTATGGGGTGAGCTTTGGGGGGGTGGCTCCCCTTCTGGCTATGCTCAGTAGCTGCGCCGCAGGGGTTTCGGTGGTCAATATAGATAATGGGTTTGGCGCAGGCTACATCGCTGCCCTCATAAACAGGGGCTAGAATATGGTGAGCCCCGCCGAGAATGGGATCCTCGGGATAAGCTTGACATATTGACACTTGGGTGATAAAGTTTGTTGTTTGGCGCCCAAATTGGAGGTATTATGCCGACCACAAATCAGCTTGTAAGGAAGGGGAGGGTGAGGATTACGAAGAAGACGAAGGCACCGGCGCTTCGCTTCAGGTATAACGCTCTCACCAACAGATTGACCAGGGGTAAGGGCTCCCCACAGAAGAGGGGGGTCTGCCTCCAGGTGAAGACAGTGGCCCCAAAGAAGCCGAACTCAGCCCTCAGAAAGGTCGCCAGGGTGAGGCTGACCAATGGGATAGAGGTAACTGCCTATATCCCTGGGGAGGGGCATAACCTTCAGGAGCACTCCGTCGTCCTTATCAGGGGGGGGAGGGTGAAGGACCTCCCAGGGGTGCGCTATCACATCGTCAGGGGGACACTGGATACTGCGGGGGTGTCTGGCCGCAGTCAGGGGAGAAGCAGGTATGGGACAAAGCGGGCTTCAAGATCGAAGGAGGGCTAGAGATGCCAAGGCGCGCCCGGGCGGTTAAAAGGGGGGTAACCCCGGATGCCAAATACCATAGTAAGAATATTGCCATGCTCATCAACAAGGTGATGATATGTGGCAAGAAGAGCCTTGCCGAGAGGATCGTCTACGGCGCCATGGATATCGTTGAGGAGCAGTTGGGGGGGAACCCGGTGGATACCATGGATAGGGCGATAAAGAATGCCACCCCACTTCTTGAGGTGAAATCACGCCGTGTTGGCGGTGCCACCTATCAGGTTCCAATTGAGGTGAGGTCAGGGAGGAATCTATCCCTGGCAATGAGGTGGCTGGTGAGATCGACGAGGGCGAGGTCCGGGCACTCGATGGCAGAGAAGCTCGCCGCTGAGATTATGGATGCTGCAGCGGGGCGGGGGGCGGCGATCAAGAAGCGTGAGGATACCCATAGGATGGCGGAGGCAAACAAGGCCTTTGCTCACTACCGATGGTGAAATTGACTACATCTTTGATGAATAGGGAGAGGAAGATGAGCGGAGGGTTTCCCTTGGAAAGGCTCCGTAATATAGGTATTATCGCTCATATCGATGCCGGGAAGACCACCTTAACCGAGAGACTCCTATACTACACAGGGAAGACATACAAGATAGGTGCGGTGGACGATGGCACCGCTGTCATGGACTGGATGGAGCAGGAGAAGAAGAGGGGTATCACCATCACCGCCGCAGCGACCACCTGCGAGTGGCAGGAGCACCGAATAAATGTCATTGACACCCCCGGTCATGTTGATTTCACCGCCGAGGTGGAGAGGAGCCTGAGGGTCCTTGATGGTGGGGTGGTGGTATTTGATGCTGTCGCCGGTGTCGAGCCCCAGTCGGAGACGGTCTGGCGTCAGGCAGATCGCTATCGGGTTCCGCGTATATGCTTTGTAAACAAAATGGACCGCATCGGGGCTGACTTCAACAGATGCCTAAGGATGATAGAGGTGCGTCTCCACTCAGCACCTGTCCCTATTCAGGTCCCTATGGGGTCTGAGGCCTCTTTCCAGGGGGTAATTGACCTTATCATGGGAAGGGCCATCATATTCTCCGATGACCCGGATAAGAGTCCGGTGGAGGTGGATATACCGGAGGAATACAAGGAGAAATTCTCCCTTTACAGGGAGAGGATGATTGAGAGGATAGCCGAAAACGATGATGAGGTCATGATGTCCTACCTCGGTGGGGGGAAGGTCACCCCCATTGAGCTCAAAGAGGCCCTGAGGAGGGCAACCATCTCGGGGAAGCTTATCCCCGTTCTCTGCGGGAGCGCCCTCAGGAATAAGGGGGTCCTGCTGCTTCTCGATGCCATAATCGATTACCTCCCATCACCCCTGGATATCCCACCGGTTAAGGGGGTCGATTATAAGCGGGGGGTGGAGGTATATCGCGAGGCCAAGGATGATGCCCCATTAACAGCGCTTGCCTTCAAGGTGGTATCCGACCCATTTGTTGGAAGGCTGGTATATTTCAGGGTCTACTCTGGGAAGGTCAAGGCTGGGGCTCAGATCTACAATGCCACCAAGGGGCAGAGGGAGAGGATCGGCAGGCTCCTTCAGATGCATGCCAATCGCCGTGAGGAGATAGCAGTGGCAAGGGCCGGGGAGATCGTCGCCGCACTGGGCCTTAAGAGCACCTTTACCGGCGATACCCTCTTGGGTCATGCGGAGACGATACTGCTTGAGCCTATCCCCTTCCCGGAGCCGGTTATATCGGTGGCCATAGAGCCGAGGACAAAGCAGGACCAGGACAGGATGGGGGAAGCCATCAAGAGGCTTGAGGAGGAGGACCCCACCTTCATACTGATGTATAATGAGGATACAGGGCAGACCATAATCTCAGGGATGGGCGAGCTCCATCTCGAGGTCTTGGTGGAGAGGCTGCTTAAAGAGTTTGGGGTTCAGGCAAAGGTTGGGAAACCAGAGGTGGCATATAAGGAGACGATTACCGCCAGTGTCAAGAGTGAGGGCAGGTTCATAAAGCAGTTTGGGGGGAAGGGGCAATATGGGCATGTCCGGATCGACCTTGAGCCAAGGGAGAGGGGTTCGGGCTTTGAGTTTGTAAGCAAGCTCAGAGGGGGCACGATCCCGAAGGAGTATATCCCCGCCGTTGAGGCCGGGATCAGGGAGGCGCTTACAAGCGGGCCTGTGGCCGGATACCCGGTTATTGACCTTAAGGCAAGGTTATATGATGGAAGTTTTCATGAGGTTGACTCCTCAGAGGTAGCCTTCAGGGCGGCTGGCTCGATTGCCCTTAAGGATGGGGTTATGAGGGCGAATCCGGTTCTCCTTGAGCCTGTGGTGAGGCTTGAGGTGGTTACCCCTGATCAATTCTTAAGCGACATAATCGGTGACCTGAGTTCCAGGAGGGGGCGTATTGAGGGCATCGACTCTCATGGTGATACCAGGACCATCCACTGCTTCATACCACTTGCCGAGACCTTCGGATATGCCACTCACATAAGGTCACTGAGCCAGGGGAGGGCCAGCCACTCTATGGAGTTTTACCGCTATGAAGAGCTCTCCCCTCAGATGGCTCAGGGGGTCATTGCCAGGGCGAAAGGAAGGTATTAGGTGGCAAGGCAGAAGATAAGGATAAAGCTCAAGGCATATGACCATAAGATACTGGACCAGTCGGTGGAGCAGATCGTCGAGGTGGTGGAGAGGACTGGGGCTCAGGTAGCCGGGCCAGTCCCGTTACCGACCCACATAAAGAAGTTCTGCGTTATCCGCTCCCCATATATTGATAAGGACTCCCAGGAGCAGTTTGAGATCCGAACACATAAGAGGCTCATCGACATCATCGATCCAACATCAAAGACGGTTGATTCCCTCACCCAGTTGAACCTACCCTCAGGGGTTGATATAGAGATAAAGCTGTAGGAAAAGCATGATACATGGAATCATTGGTAGAAAGATAGGGATGACACAGGTTTTCAGGGATGATGGCATCGTTGAGCCGGTCACCGCCATCGAGGCTGGACCCTGTGTGGTAACCCAGATAAAGACGGTGGCAAATGATGGCTATGATGCCGTCCAGCTCGGCTTCGGACATACAAAGAGGCTCAACTCCCCTGAAAGGGGACACCTCAAGAAGCTGGGCCCATTTAAATACCTGAGGGAGTTTAGGGTGAGCAATATCGAGTCCATCCAGTTGGGACAGAGGTTCGATGTCAGCCTCTTTAAGGAAGGGGACCTTGTAGATATGACCGGTACTTCCAAGGGGAAGGGGTTTGCCGGGGTGGTGAAGCGCCACCACTTCGCCGGAGGCCCAAAGACACATGGGCAGTCCGATCGACACCGAGCCCCTGGCTCCATAGGTGCTACAACCACTCCTGGGAGGGTTTTTAAGGGGATGAGGATGGCCGGGCATATGGGAAATGAGAGGGTGACAGTTCGCAAGCTCAAGGTTGTAAAGGCAGACCCGGAGCGAGGCCTCCTCCTTGTGAGGGGGGCGGTGCCCGGGGCAAGGAATGGACTGTTGTTGATAAGGAGATCAGGTAGAGGCCGTGTTTAGATTTGCCATTCGAAATGCATTCAGAAGAAGGTGGATTGCCATCATCGCCATCATTGGAACAGGCCTGGGATGCTGCCTGATGGCAGTTCTCTTAAGCATCTCAGATGGCATGGACCAACAAATGAGCGCAGTCATGAATGAGGTGGCGGGGACTATCATTGTCTCCGCCGCGGATGCTCCCCCAGGAATGGCGGGCATAGGCACCCCCCTCCCAATTTCCTATGTGGATGAAATAGAGGAGATCGAGATAGATGGGATAAAGCATGTAGAGGCGGCTGCGCCATCGGTCACTGCCATGACCGCAGGGCAAATGTTCCCCGGGACGATGATGGAAGGCGTGATGCTTACCGGCATCGATCTGGATAAGAATTACGAGATGGAAGGTGCTACCTATCACATCGTTGAGGGTCGCTCTATACAAAACGATTATGAGGTGATCGTGGGCAAGATGATGTGGGACTTTGCCGAGATGGAGGTGGCTGAGGGTGAGATGCCACAGATCGGCGATACCTTTACTGTGCTCACCGTGGCCGGGCCTGTAGAGCTTACAATCGTCGGCCTCTCGATTTTAATGTATACACCAATCTTCATACCGCCCAGGAACTCGCCGGGCTATCCAGCGATGAAATCCACAGCATCACAGTCGAGGTGGACAGCGTGGATAATGTAGAAGGGGTGGCGGCAGCGATTGAGGAAAAGTATGAAGAAGGAACGGTCCCGGTGAGCACGATGATGGCCAAGGATATATTGGGAGAGATAAACGATGCAATGGATGTATTCCAGAGCTTCCTCTGGGTTATCGCTGTGGTCGCCGCCGTTGCTGGGGGAATATCCATCTTCATTGTTATGCTTATGTCGGTTATCGAGAGAAGGCAGGAATTCGGGATCTTGAAGGCATCTGGCTGGTCGAACAGGAATATAATCAGCTCAGTGGTGGTCCAATCGATAACCATTGCGTTGCTTGGGGCTCTCCTCGGCTTTGCCATCGGCTCCCTTATAGCTAACTACGGGATCAGTAGCTATATTGGGGTAGACATCGCCATTATCACCACGAAGCTCTTAGGCGAGATAGTTGGTTTTGGTATTATTATGGGAGTGCTTGGCGGTCTGTATCCTGCGCTTCAGGCAGCAAGGGTGAGCCCGATAGAGACATTGAGGGCAACATAGGGGGAATCATGGAGAGGATGACCTATACAGAATCGGAGCCTGTAGAGGAGCTTAGGAGGAAGGTCCAGGAGCTTGAGGGCCGCCTCGCTGCTGTAGAGGGGAGGGGAAGGGAGAGGGAGGAGCGGCGGGGGGAGGCTATCGTGGCCGCCCGGAACCTGAGCAAGATATACGGCGAGGGAAGGACCAGGGTGGTAGCACTAAGCGAGGTCAACCTGAGCATTAGGAAGGGGGAGTTTGTTGCTGTTCAGGGGGCATCAGGTAGCGGAAAGACAACCCTCCTCAACATGCTCGGTGCCCTCGATCGCCCCACGAGGGGAAGGGTCGTTATCGATGGCATCGAAACAACAAAGGTTCCTGAAAGGAAGCTGTTTCGCATCCGCCGCGAGAAGGTGGGCTTCATCTTCCAGACCTATTACCTGGTACCAACCCTTACCGCCCTTCAGAATGTCCTCCTGCCAACCATGCCGCTGAGGGCTAACAGGGACCTCAGAGATAGTGCTGAGCAACTCCTTGAGCTGGTTGGGCTCAGAGAGCGTATGGACCATAAGCCGGGGGAGCTATCAGGGGGGGAACAGCAGAGGGTTGCCATCGCCAGGGCTCTCGTATTGAACCCGGCGATCATCCTCGCCGACGAGCCCACCGGGAACCTCGATAGCAAGACCGGCGCCGAGATTATGGATTTGATGCACAGGCTGAATAAGGAGCAGAAGAGGACATTTATAATTGTCACCCACGACGCTAAGATCGCTTCAGGCACTGAGAGGGTCTTCTATCTCACAGATGGAAGGCTTTACTCTGGCGGGGGTGAGTGAGGTGCAGTTTTCAGTTCTAAATAGAGAGGGGGAGATAGTCTCAAGTATAGAGCTTGACGACTATGTCTTCGGCATCGTCCCAAACATGGCAGTGGTTCACCAGGCAATGGTGAGGCAACGGGCAAACGCCCGTCAGGGCAGCGCAAGCACAAAGACCCGTGGCCAGGTAAGGGGCTCGACCAGAAAGCTCTTCCGCCAGAAGGGGACGGGCAGGGCCCGACAGGGGTCGATAAGGGCACCTCATCGAAGGGGGGGAGGGGTCGTCTTCGGCCCACACCCCAGGAGCTTCGCCCAGAGGATGCCGAAGAAGATGCGTCGCCTTGCGATTCGCTCCGTCCTCTCGGCAAAGGCTGCTGACGAGGAGATATTGATTCTGGATAGTCTCGAGCTCGGTGAGCCGAAGACGAGGGAAGTGAGGCAAACCCTCCAGACACTGGGGGTGAATTCATCAGCCCTTCTGGTTACCGCCGAGCCCGATGCTAAATTGTATAGATCGGCTCGTAACCTGGAGAGGGTGAAGATCACTCCTGCCCCCCTCATAAATGTTGTCGACCTCCTCTCGTATAAGGCCTTGATAGTGAGTGTCGATGCTGCGAGGAGGATCGAGGAGGTCTGGGGGGTGAGCCGAGTCGGAGGCCGCAAATGGGATGGGGTGAGGTCGTTGCCCTGATAGCTCTGGTAGTGGCAATAGGGGGGACGCTTGCCAGCTTCAGACATGCTGAGTCCCTGGTCGGGAGGTTCTCTCCCATATCAATAAAGCTCAAGGTGGATCAACTGGATATAAACACAAAGGTCAGAATAAATATGCAGAACAGTGGGCCAGTGGAGGCGCTTAACCTGTCATCAACAGCGTATGTGGTCAGCCGCTTCAGGAAGGAGCTGCTCCGCCAGCAACCGGTTGGTGTGCTTCGAGGCGGAGATAACAGGGAGATTATGGTGACCAACAGGCTGGAGAAGGAGCTACTGGAGAAGTTCGGCCAGTTCGTTGAGTATGGGGATATAGACTGGGGGGAGCAGGGGTGGGGTTTCTTGCATTCACCGAAATCGTTCAAATTGATTCTCTCACTATCATACCTGCCGGCGTTTCCCGATTCTAAATGGACGAGGAGGAGGCTCTATTATACTCTAAAGCCGCAGATGTCCGGAGAGAGGATCGCCAACTGGGAGATAAAGGAGCGGGAGAGGTGGCTTCCCGGATGGCTCCCATGGCCATAATAGGAGAGATATGCACCCTTTAGAGATACTGCGCCGCCCCATAATAACCGAGAAGAATACCATGCTCCTTACCGAGAATAAATATACCTTCGAGGTGGCACGAAGCGCTAATAAGAATCAAATAAAAGAGGCGGTGGAGAGGGCTTTCAATGTGAAGGTTGCCTCAGTTAATGTAATCACTGTCCATGGGAAGATGAGGGGGCCGGGGAGGCTCAGGGGGATGACGAAGACATGGAAGAAGGCCATCGTGACCCTGGGGTCTGGATATAAGATAGAGATATTCGAGGGGGTATAATATAGGACTATGGAAGATAGTGCCCTTTTAGCTTTTAGTAGCTGGCCGGAGGTAATATCACAGGTTCTAAACCAATCTGCTCACAGGGATATACACCTTTCGAAAGAAAACCTGCCTCGTCTTGAGAGCATCGGAATCTCTAAGGGCTGGGGGATACCACGGGGCCAGTCGGCTGACTACAGGATGCCATCGCCTGATGGCAGATCGATTCATATAAGGGAATATTGGGACCATTATGCGGCTCATTGGGATGAATACGATCCAGCCACCCATTTGGTCCAGCATATTCGTTGCGACGCCCGCAACTGGTGGATGCTACTTGCCGGCTTTATCGGCTATAAGATATCCGGGAATAGATGGAAAGGGGGCCTTCTAGGGGTCCTGCTCGGTAGAGTAACCCGGGGATGAGGTAGGAGGAGTTTTTATGCCACTTAAAGAGTATAAGCCCACCTCCCCAGGAAGAAGGGGGATGACCGGCTCTGACTTCTCCGAGATCACCAAGAAGAGGCCGGAGAAATCCCTGCTTCTGCCCCTCAAGAAGAAGGCAGGGAGATCAAACCAGGGGAGGATAACGGTGCGCCACCGTGGTGGCGGGGCCAAGAGGATGCTTCGCATCATTGACTTCAAGAGGGATAAGCTCGCAGTCCCGGGAAGGGTGGCCTCTATTGAGTATGACCCAAACCGCTCGGCCAGGATCGCCCTTATAAACTATGTCGATGGTGAGAAGAGGTATATCATCGCCCCTGTTGGGCTCAAGGTGGGCGACATGGTAAGGTCTGGGGATGGTGCCGAGGTAAAGCCCGGGAACTCGCTCCCCCTGAGGGCTATCCCCACGGGCACCCCAATCCATAATATAGAGCTCCAGAGGGGGAAGGGGGGGCAGATGGTGAGGAGCGCAGGGGCCTCAGCTCAGCTTCTGAGTAAGGAGGGTAGCTACGCCCTGGTTCGCCTGCCATCGGGTGAGGTGAGGAGGGTCCATAGCGAGTGCGTGGCCACTATAGGGCAGGTTGGGAACCCTGACCATCAGAATATAAACCTTGGGAAGGCGGGGAGGCGTCGCCTGATGGGGTGGAGACCATCTGTCAGGGGCTCGGCGATGAGCCCAAGGGATCACCCCCATGGTGGTGGGGAGGGGAGGTCCCCCATCGGGCTCCCTGGACCAAAGACCCCTTGGGGGAAGCCTGCACTGGGGCACAGGACAAGGAGAAGGAAGCTCACCGATAATATGATCGTGAAGCGGAGAAAATGAGATGGCAGGAGACGCTTTAAGAGCTGGCACCACGGCTGACCCGATAGAATGCTACGAAGGGGAATCAAGCCGAAAAGGTTTTAAAAATGTCTCGTTCAACTAAGAAGGGCCCCTATATTGATCCAAAGCTACTCAAGAGGGTTGAGGAGGTGAACCGCTCCGGGCAGAGGGCGGTGATAAAGACATGGTCTCGCTCCTCCACCATCCTCCCCGAGATGATAGGTCATACCATCGGGGTTCACGATGGCAGACGGCATGTCCCCATCCTCATCACCGAGAACATGGTGGGGCATAAGCTCGGAGAGTTTGCCCTCACCAGGACATTCAGGGGGCATACCCATAAGGCGGAGAGGACAACAAGGATAAAGAGGAAGTAAGATGGAGGTAGTGGCAAAGGCAAGGTATGTGCCGATATCACCGGGGAAGGTGAGGCCGATCGTTGATGCTGTGAGGGGGAAGAAGGTGGACGAGGCGTTGGCTATACTCCGCTTCTCCCCAAGCCCACGGGCCAGGGTGGTGGCCAAGGTAGTGAGGTCAGCATCGGCAAATGCCGAGAACAACTTCCAGATGACGCCACAGGACCTGAGGATAGCGAAGATATTCGTCGATGAGGGGCGACCCATCAAGAGGTATCGCCCAAAGGCAAGGGGAAGGGCGGGCATCATCCTTAAACGCTCAAGCCACATCACCGTCATCGTGGAGGAGGAATAACTTGGGGCAGAAGGTTCACCCAATAGGATTTAGAATTGGAGTTACCAAGGACTGGCAGAGTAAATGGTATGCCGATAAGCATTACGCCGAGTACCTCCAGGAGGACCTCCGAATCCGGAAGATGATCAAGAAGGGCTATCCGCAGGCCGAGGTATCGATGATCGAGATCGAGCGCAACACAAACCTGGTTACACTCACCGTTCATACAGCGAGGCCTGGCATTGTGATCGGGAGGGGGGGGCAGAGGGTCGACGAGATGAGGCAGGCATTAGAGGGTCTCACCGGGAAAAGAGTTCGTCTCAATATCCAGGAGATCCGCCAGCCGGAGCTTGATGCCTATCTGGTAGCCAGGAATGTGGCCCAACAGATAGAGCATCGTGTCTCCTTCAGGCGTGCCATGAGGCAGGCGGTCTTCCGGACGATGCAGGGGGGGGGCAAGGGGATAAAGATAACTTGCTCAGGGAGGCTCACCGGAACCGAGATTGCCCGCCGGGAGAGCATCCGACTGGGGAGGGTTCCCCTACATACCCTCCGCGCTGACATAGATTATGGCCTCGCTGAGGCCCATACCGCAACGGGGAGGATCGGGGTGAAGGTCTGGATATATAAAGGGGATATCTTCCCAGAGAAGAGGTTTGAGGAGGTCGAGCCACCTGTGGCCAGATTAGAGGAGAATGATGCTACAGCCGAGAAGGGTGAAGTATCGCAAGGTTCATAGGGGTCGCCGCTGTGGAAAGGCCCAATCGGGCAATACCATCGCCTTCGGGGATTATGGACTCCAGGCGCAGGGGCCAGTCTGGCTAACATCGAGGCAGATCGAGGCGGCCCGCCGAGCCATTACCCACCATATGGAAAGGGGGGGCAAGGTCTGGATAAGGGTATTCCCCGACAAGCCGGTGACATCAAAGCCGGCGGAGACCAGGATGGGGGGCGGGAAGGGGTCTCTGGATCACTGGGTCTGTGTTGTGAAGCCGGGGAGGATGATATTCGAGGTCTCAGGGGTAAGCGAGGAGCTTGCCAGGGAGGCGCTGAGACTCGCCTCCCATAAGCTGCCCATGAAGACCAAGATTATAGCTCGGGAGAAGGGGATTGAAAGCTAGCGAGATCAGAGCACTTAGCTATGGTGAGATGGGAAGGAGGCTTGAGGAGACCCACAGGGAGCTATTCAACCTTCGTTTCCGCTATACTACCGGCCAACTGGTAAACTATAATGAGATCCGCAAGGCGAGAAAGAATATCGCAAGGGTGGAGACCATAATGAGAGAAAGAGAGCTGGGTATCGGCTGATGGGAAGGAAGGCCCGCATCGGACGGGTAGTGAGCGACAGGATGGACAAGACGGTGGTGGTTCTGGTAGAGACCACAAGGCGTCACCCTATCTATAAGAAGACCATCCGCTACAGGGCAAGGTTCAAGGCCCATGATGAGGATAATGCCTCGAAGGTTGGCGATATGGTAAGGATCGAGGAGACCCGTCCCCTATCCCGTGATAAGCGGTGGCGGGTAACCCAGATATTGGAGAGGAGAGCGGTGGCAGAGGTGGAGCCGGAGGTGGAGCCGGAGGAGACAGGCTGATGATCCAGACATATACAAGGCTCAAGGTGGCGGACAATACCGGGGCAAAGAGCATTATGTGCATCACCGTCCTCGGTGGGACGAGGAGGAGGTATGCCAGGGTCGGCGATGTCATTGTCGCCTCGGTGAAGCAGGCATCCCCTGGTGGGGTGGTGGGGAGTGGGGATGTGGTGAGGGCGGTTGTTGTAAGAGTGGCGAAGCCATTTCGGCGTCCAGATGGCTCCTATATCAGGTTCGATGAGAATGCAGCGGTGCTCCTCACCGATAAGAATAATCCAAAGGGGACAAGGGTATTTGGCCCTGTGGCCAGGGAGCTCAGGGATAAGAACTTTATGAAGATCATATCACTCGCCCCAGAGGTGCTCTAGATGAAGGTCCGTAGGGATGATACTGTTCTGGTGGTAGCCGGGAAGGATAGGGGGAAGAGGGGAAAGGTGCGCTATGCCTACCCTAAGGATGAGCGGGTCATGGTGGAGGGGGTGAACATGATAAAGCGACACACCAAGCCCCGGGGAAGGGCGAGACAGGCTGGCATCATTGAGCATGAGGCTCCAATACATGTCTCCAATGTAATGCTCATCTGCAACAGGTGTCACCGCCCAACAAGGGTTGGCTTCAAATTCCTCCAGGACGGGAGGAAGGTCAGGGTATGCCACCGGTGTAGAGAGGTGATTGACTAGATGTCGAGGCTTAAGGAGAGGTATAAAGGGGAGATCGTCCCCAGAATGGTGGCCGAGTTTGGCTACAAAAGCGTGATGCAGGTTCCGAGGATTGAGAAGGTGGTCTTAAACTGTGGCCTCGGTGAGGCGATAAAAGACCCCCACGCCCTTGAGGCCGCCCAGGGGGATATGTCCCTGATCTCTGGCCAGCATCCGGTTATCACCAGGGCGAAGAGGTCCATCGCCCAGTTCCGCCTGAGGGCCGGGATGCCTATCGGGCTCATGGTCACCCTCAGGGGGGAGAGGATGTACGAATTCCTCGATAAGCTGGTGAGTGCCGTCCTCCCCCGGGTCAGGGACTTTCAGGGGACGCCGAGGAATTCCTTCGATGGGAGGGGTAATTATACCCTTGGGCTCAGGGAGCAGCTCATATTCCCTGAGATAGACTACGATAAGATCGATAAGGTGAGGGGGTTTGAGATATCCATCATAACCACTGCGAGGACGGATGAGGAGGGGAGGAGGCTCCTTGAGCTTATAGGGATGCCATTTTCAAGAACCTAAGTGGAGGGAAATTTGGCCAAGGTATCAAAGATTGTAAAATCCCAGCGCCCCCCAAAATATAGGGTTCAAAAGAGGAACCGCTGCACCCTTTGCGGGAGACCAAGGGCCTACATGAGGCAGTTTGGGCTTTGCCGTATCTGCTTCAGAGAGCTGGCCCTCAAGGGAGAGCTCCCGGGGGTGAGGAAGTCGAGCTGGTAGGATGACGGTAACTGATCCTATAGCGGATATGCTCACTAGGATAAGGAATGCTATGATGGCAAGGCATGCCTCTGTGCTTGTTCCCTGCTCCAATATGAAGCTTTCCATCGCCAAGATATTAAAGGATGAGGGTTTCATATCAGGCTATGAGGTGCTGAAGGGGAAGCCACAGAGGATGATCAAGATCCACCTCAGATACTCAGAGGATAAGGAGCCCCTAATCAGGGGCCTGAGGAGGGTGAGTCGGCCTGGGCTGAGGGTATATGTCCAGAGATCAGAGATACCCCGTGTCTATGGAGGGCTTGGCATTGCCATCCTCTCCACCCCGAAGGGGGTGATGGTTGGAAAGCAGGCTTGGCGAAGCAATACCGGGGGAGAGTTGTTGTGTTATGTATGGTAAGAGGAAGGTTCCATGTCTCGTGTAGGGCGGATGCCGATAGATATGCCCCAGGGGGTTGAGGTAGCTATAACCGGGGGCGAGGTAACGGTCAGGGGGCCAAATGGAGAGCTCGCCCGCTCCTTCCATCCCGATATCTCCATCTCCATTGAGGATAAAACGCTAAAGGTATCCCGCCCAAGTGATTCTAAGCAACACCGCGCCCTCCATGGCCTCACCAGGAGTCTCCTCGCCAACATGGTGGAGGGGGTGAGCAGGGGGTTTCAGAGGAACCTCGAGCTCGTAGGGGTTGGCTACAGGGCACAGAAAAGCGGGGATAAACTGGTTCTTCAGGTGGGATATTCACACCCTGTTGAGATCCTCCCTCCACCAGAGGTTTCGGTTGTTGTTGAAGGGACAAACCGAATCACAGTTCGCGGGGCTGATAAGGAGCTCGTTGGCGAGACAGCGGCCAGGATAAGGAGGGTGAGGCCCCCGGATGCATATAAGGGGAGGGGGATAAGGTATCAAGGGGAGATGGTAAGGCTAAAGCCTGGAAAGTCTGGCAAGGTTGGCAGGAGGGGGTAGTGAAGAGGACTCCACGTGTTCAAAGGAAGAGGAGGCACGCCAGAGTAAGGGCGAGGGTGAAGGGAACCCCCACAAGGCCAAGGCTTTGTATATTCCGCAGCCTGAACCATACCTACGCCCAGATCATAGACGACTCCGTGGGGAACACTATCTGTTCTGCATCAACCCTTGATAGGGAGATAAGGGAGCGTGTGGATGGGGAGACAAAGAAGGGGGAAGCACAGATGGTGGGTGAGCTTATCGCTAGAAGGGCGAAGGGTAGAGGGGTAACCACGGTCGTATTTGATCGCGGCGGCTATAAATACCACGGCAGGGTGAGGGCAGTGGCTGATGGGGCCAGGGGCGGGGGGCTGATCTTTTAGGAGAGAGATGGCTAGTAGCATAAATCCCGAAGGACTTGAGCTTACAGAGAAGCTGGTTGACATAAACCGAGTAGCCAAGGTGGTTAAGGGGGGGAGGAGGTTTGGATTCAGCGCAATGGTGGTTGTTGGCGATGGCAATGGACATGTCGGGGCTGGGCTGGGGAAGGCAAAGGAGGTTCCCGAGGCCATCAGGAAGGGGGGGGCGATTGCCAGGAAGAACCTGATCGAGGTTCTTATGTCCGGGACCACCGTCCCCCACGAGATCGAGGCCAAGTTCGGGGCATCGAGGGTCCTCCTCAAGCCAGCCTCCCCTGGAACCGGTGTGATCGCCAGCGGCGCAACAAAGACGGTGCTGGAGGCAGCGGGGATAAAAGATGCCCTCACCAAGTCCCTTGGTAGCTCAAACTCTATCAATGTAGTGAAGGCCACTATCCTGGCATTGAGCCGCCTCAGGGACCCTCAGAGGGAGCTTTTGAGGAGGAAGGGGCCAGTAGTTGAGGAGAAGGGTGAGTAGGCTGAGGATAAAGTGGAGGAAGAGCTCCATTGGCTATTCAAAGGATCAGGCTCAAACCCTGAGGGCTCTCGGGTTTCGCCACCTCAACCAGACGATTGAGCGTGAGGACTCACCGTCGATAAGGGGCATGATTGGAAAGGTGAAACACCTCCTAACAGTAGAGGAGATAGATGAGGCAGAGTGAATTGAGCCCAGTGCCAGGTTCCAGGCACAGGAGGAAGCGCATTGGCCGGGGATATGGGAGTGGGCATGGCCGAACCTCAGGGCGGGGGAGTAAGGGACAGAAGGCAAGGAGTGGGGGAGGGGTTCGTCGCGGATTTGAGGGGGGGCAGCTCCCTCTTTCGAAGGGCCTCCCCGAGAAGAGGGGGTTTGTGAATATCTTCAGGACTGAATATGATGTCGTCAATGTGGGCCGACTGGATGTCTTTGAAAGCGGGGCCGAGGTGACCCCCCAAAGCATGGTGGAGGCTGGACTGGCGAGCTCGCTCAAAAAGCCGATAAAGGTCCTTGGAGCGGGCGAGTTAAATAAGGCCTTGACTGTGAAAGCAAACAGGTTCTCGAAGCAAGCGAGAAGAAAGATTGAGCGGGCTGGAGGGAAAACGGAGGAGGTTGGGATTGCAAAGGCAGGCAAGGGCTAGGCCCAAGCTTATACAGGCAACTATAGACTCCTTTCGCCTTCCGGACCTGAGGGGAAAGATCCTTTTCACCCTGGGGATATTGGTCGTCTTCCGCTTTATCGCTCATATACCCATCCCTGGGGTTGACCTCGATGCCCTCGGGCAGCTATTTGCCTCAAACGAGCTCCTGGGGATGCTTGACCTGTTTAGCGGCGGGGCCCTGAGGTATATGAGCATAGCCGCCCTCGGGGTCTACCCTTACATCACCGCCTCCATCATAATGCAGCTTCTGGTCCCGGTCATCCCGCAGCTCCAGTCCCTGGCAA